>JABHDE010000007.1 GCA_018673215.1 Formosa sp.
AATTAACTGAAAATAATATACTTGAGATGTCATATAGAGAAGAATCCTATTACAAGCCCAAAAATGACTACAGTCAAATTACCACAAATGGTATAGACGCCTCTAAAGATTCGTTAGAGGATTTAAAAAACTTATGGCGCAAAACCATTCAAGATGGTATGCACGGTATTTGTTTTAGTATGTACGAAGATGGTCAAAAACCAGGTGTAGATATTAGTATGGCTCAGGTAGAACGTCGTGTTAAAATTTTAAAACCATATGTAGGTGCTATCCGTTCGTTCTCGTGTACAGAAGGAAATGAGTTTGTTCCAATTGCAGCTAAAAAACATGGTTTAAAAACATTAGTTGGTGCTTGGCTTGGGGATGATAAAGAAGAAAACGAAAAAGAAATAGAAGGTTTAATTGCTTTAGCAAAAGCAGGGCATGTAGATGTTGCTGCAGTAGGTAACGAGGTGTTATACCGTAACGACTTATCCTTAGAGGAGCTAATCGGTTATATGAAACGGGTTAAAAAGGCCTTAGTGGGATTAAACATTCCTATTGGATATGTAGATGCATATTATGAGTTTTCACGTCATCCAATAATTGTTGAGCACTCCGATATTATTTTAGCTAATCTATATCCTTACTGGGAAGGTTGCCCAATTGATTATTCATTAGGGCACATGCAAGCTATGTATGGTCAAGTCGTAGATTCCGCCCAAGGAAAGCCAATTATTATTACAGAAACTGGCTGGCCAAGTCAAGGTGGTGGATTAAGGGGAGCCATTGCGAGTGAAAAAGCTGCAATGAAATATTTTATCGACACCATGCGATGGACCAAAGAAAATGATATCCCTAGTTTCTATTTCTCATCTTTTGACGAGTCATGGAAAGTAGGACCCGAGGGAAAAGTAGGTGCTTATTGGGGATTGTGGGATAAACATGAGAAATTGAAGTTTTAACTTCGAATTTGTTTTCAAAATGAAAGGTTTTTTGTGTGTTGGAGTTTCTATTTCAACATAACTTAAAACCTTTTTTTGTGGTTATTGTCAAAACAAATCCATTCTTAAAGTTAAATAACTCCATAATATTCAGTAGATTTAAGTCCTCAAATTTACTAAAATGCTTAAAAAAGTCTATGGAAGCGCCGTCTTTGGCGTGGAAGCTCACACCATCACAATAGAAGTAAATATAGATAAGGGTATTGGATACCATCTTGTTGGATTGCCAGATAATGCCATTAAAGAAAGTAATTTCCGAATAGCTGCGGCCCTTCAAAACAACGGCTATAAAATTCCCGGCAAAAAACTGATCATCAATATGTCGCCTGCCGATATGCGTAAAGAAGGATCAGCCTATGACTTGCCTTTGGCTATGGGGATTTTAACTGCTTCTAATCAAATTAAAGAAGTCAACATTGATCGGTATGTTATTATGGGAGAACTGTCTTTAGATGGAATGGTGCAGCCTATTAAGGGAGCGCTACCTATTGCTATTAAAGCTTTAGAAGAAGGTTTTGAAGGATTTATCCTGCCAAAAGAAAACGCCAAGGAAGCTGCCATTGTGAGCGGTCTGAAGGTGTATGGTGTCGAATACATCTCTGAAGTGATTGATTATTTTGATAAGCATAAAGCACTAGAACAAACCATTGTAGATACCCGTGCAGAGTTTCAAAAAAACCTAGAACATCCCGAATTTGATTTCTCTGATGTAAAAGGGCAGGAGAGTATCAAACGCTGTATGGAAATTGCCGCAGCTGGAGGTCATAACATCATATTGATTGGACCACCAGGCGCAGGAAAAACAATGTTGGCAAAACGCTTACCTTCCATATTACCTCCAATGACTTTGCAAGAAGCGTTGGAAACTACTAAAATTCACTCTGTAGTTGGGCGTATTGGAGCGCAAAAAGGATTGATAGCTCAACGTCCATTTCGATCGCCCCATCACACCATTTCAAATGTCGCCCTTGTAGGCGGCAGGAGTTATCCACAACCCGGAGAAATTTCTCTTTCTCATAATGGGGTATTGTTTTTAGATGAATTGCCCGAATTTAAACGCGAAGTTCTAGAAGTCATGCGACAACCCTTAGAAGACAGAGAAGTGACGATTTCACGTGCCAAGTTTACAGTAACCTATCCCAGTAGTTTTATGTTGGTAGCCAGTATGAATCCCAGTCCAAGCGGGTGTTTCAATGACCCAAATGCACCAATGATGTCTTCAGCCTCAGAAATGCAGCGTTATTTGGGGAAAATTTCAGGACCTTTATTGGACCGAATAGACATTCATATTGAAGTGACCCCTGTACCTTTTGAAAAACTATCTGATGAGCGCAAAGGGGAATCATCTGTGGAAATTAGAAAACGAGTTACCAAAGCCCGTGCATTGCAAACCACACGTTTTTTAGATTCTGAAAACGTACATTATAATTCGCAAATGAACACCAAACAAATCCGTAAATACTGTAAGCTAGACGATACGTCTATACAGCTTTTAAAAACGGCGATGGAGCGTTTAAATTTATCCGCTCGTGCCTACGATCGCATTTTAAAAGTAGCCAGAACTATTGCCGATTTAGAAGGAGAATTATCAATAGAAAGCGCTCATATAAGTGAAGTCATTCAATATCAGAGCTTAATTGAGAGGGATGGCTTGGGTGATTCAAAGATATTAAACTATTGGTTTATATAATATTCATAATAACTTGAAAAACATACAATTAAATACTTACTATAAGAAAAAACTATGATGGTAAATAAGCTGTTTTGAAGCCTTTATCCTAAAAATTTAAAAAGTCTTTTAAGCTTTTTAAGCTTGTTAGTATAGGGTGCATATCGCAGTGGAATGTCCAACCAATTTCCTTTAATTACGATGCCTTTTTTGTGTGAAAAAGTATCAAATCCAAGCCGCCCATGGTAGGCTCCAATTCCACTTTCTCCAACCCCTCCAAAGGGCAATTTAGAGTTTCCAAAATGAATCATTGTATCGTTGATGGTACCACCTCCAAAACTATAAGTTTCAATCATCTTTTTGTAAAAAGATTTGTTGTTTGAAAACACATAAAACCCAAGAGGTTTGTCGTACTGACTCAAGACAGATTGGATGTCACTTTCAGTTTCATAGCTTAAAATGGGCAATATGGGTCCGAAAATTTCATCTTTCATAACTTCAGAATCCATAGAAGGTTCATCAATGATTGTAGGAGCAAGGTAGCAATCAGTTGTATCGAAAGCACCTCCAAACACAACTTTAGAGTCCGAAAGCATTTTTGTGAGTCTTGATAAGTTGGCCGAATTAACAATGCGGGGGTAATCCGCAGATTTTTGTGGATCTTCTCCGTAAGCCTTCGTGATTTCAGTTTTTAAATCAGAAATCAATTGTGCTTTTACGGAGGTATGTACCAATAGATAATCGGGTGCAATACAAGTTTGCCCTGCATTGACAAATTTACCCCAAACCAATCGTTTTGCGGTCAGTTGTGTTGACATGCTGCCATCTATAATACAAGGGTTTTTACCACCTAATTCCAGCGTTAAAGGAGTTAAAAAAGGCGCTGCAGCTTTGGCGACAATTTTCCCAACGGGCACACTTCCTGTAAAGAAAATATAGTCCCAGCGTTCTTTTAGAAGTAAGGTCGTTTCTGGAATGCCTCCTTGAATAACTTTGAGATGTTCAGGTGTGAACACAGTACTAAGAATATCTTCTAAGACCTGGGAGGTATGCGTTGTATGCTCGCTAGGTTTTAAAACCACCGTATTGCCTGCTGCAATGGCCGCAATGACAGGAGCAACCGCTAATTGAAAGGGGTAATTCCAAGGCGCAATAACCATTACAGTTCCGTAAGGCTCACTGAAGATATAATCTTTTGAAGGAAAATTAAGTCCCGCAGCTCTAATTCTTTTGGGTTTTGACCAAGAATCAATATGTTTTAAAGTGGCATCAATTTCAGAAATGATGATCCCGACTTCACTAAAAAAAGATTCAAACTTCGATTTTTTGAAATCCTTATAAAGTGCCTCGTAAATAGCTTCTTCTTTGCTGAGAATCTCTAAACGAAGCTTGCTGAGCAATGTTTTAAGCGCTCCGACATCTCGAGTGGCGCCGGTTTGGAAATACTGTTTTTGAGTCTCTATAATTATTTTTGCATCCATAGTTTATACGTCGATGTGATTGATACATTCCTTCCATATCACCTCATTTGGAGGGGGAGAGGTAACATTTATTAATTGGTCATTTACAGGGTGTATAAATGAGATATTTCGTGCGTGTAGGTGAATACTTCCATCGGGGTTACTTCGGTCAAATCCATACTTTAAATCGCCTTTGATGGGGCTTCCTATGGTAGATAGTTGACTCCTAATTTGATGATGCCTCCCTGTTTCAAGCTTGACTTCTAGAAGATGGTAACGGTCTAAGCTATGAATTAATTCATAATGTAGGACTGCCTTTTTACTTTGATCAACTTCTTTGATATAAGCTTTTGACTTGTTGTTTTTTGGATTTTTCTTAAGCCAATGAACGAGCGTATCTTTTAATTTTGAAGGTTTATTTTTTACAACAGCCCAATAGGTTTTAGTAATTTTTTTGTTTAAAAATAACGCATTCATTCTAGTGAGCGCTTTAGAGGTTTTAGCAAACACAACAATTCCGGTAGTGGGTCGGTCCAGACGATGCGTGACTCCTAGATACACAGCTCCTGGCTTGTCGTACTTTTTTTTTATATAGCCCTTTACAACATCACTAAGAGGCATATCTCCAGTTTTATCGCCCTGAACGAGGTCTCCAGAACGTTTATTGATGATAATTAAATGATTGTCCTCATGAAGAATTTGAAGATTATTAATATTTGAAACAATCTTATCCATTAATTTAATACTGTTCGTTATCATTCGGAAAGTCAGAAGACTTTACATCGTCAATGTATTGATTGATTGCAGTGGTCATTTCTTCATGTAAACTCAAATAACGACGTAAAAATCGTGGATGAAATTCTTGTGTCATTCCAAGCATGTCATGCAATACCAATACCTGTCCATCAACGCCACCTCCAGCACCAATTCCAATGACAGGAATGCTAATACTTTCTGCGACTTGCTGTGCTAATGCAGCAGGAATTTTTTCAAGAACCAATGCGAAACATCCCAAACGCTCTAGAAGTTTTGCATCTTCAATTAATCGCAAAGCTTCTTCTTCTTCTTTGGCTCTTACAGTGTAGGTTCCAAATTTATAGATCGACTGTGGGGTGAGCCCTAAGTGTCCCATTACAGGAATTCCGGCATTTAATATCTTTTTGATTGAATCTTTGATTTCTTTACCGCCTTCGAGCTTTACCGCGTGTCCGCCACTTTCTTTCATAATACGAATAGAAGAACGCAAGGCTTCTTTTGGGTCACTTTGATAAGTTCCGAAAGGTAAATCCACTACTACAAGCGCACGGTCAATCGCACGCACTACAGAAGACGCGTGGTAAATCATTTGATCCAAGGTGATAGGTAGTGTCGTTTCATGACCAGCCATCACGTTACTGGCTGAATCACCCACCAAAATCACATCAACACCAGCGCCATCTACAATTTTGGCCATGGTATAATCGTAAGCTGTAAGCATAGATATTTTTTCTCCTAAAGATTTCATCTCTACTAGAGATTTTACAGTCACTCTCTTATATTCTTTTTTTGATGCAGACATAATTGGTTATAATTTATGATAGAGTGTAAATGTAATAAATAAGTGTATAAATTCAATTTTTTATATAATAACTCGAACTTGAATGAAAAAAGCATATTAAAAACGTAGTGTTTTTTATATGCTTTAGAATTAATTTATAGGCTTCTAGCGTTAATGTCTCTGTTGTAAATTAGAAAGATTGAAATCTGTTATTTCAGGATTATAAAGGTTACTTACGTTATCTGCAGGGACAACAACAATTCTAAAAACAACATCCTGTGTCCAAACAGTATTTAGATTGTCAAAATCTGCCGTGCCTTCCAAAAACAATTTAACATCTGTTTGTGTAAAATCAAAGTTGTAGTTGAGCGTCGCGCCCCCAATAAAAACAGTATTTTGTGGTAATAATCTCCAGACATCTTGACCGTTATCGGTTTCCCACAGAATATAGACTAAGGTGACATCGTAGTCGTAAACGTTAAATCCATAAGGTTCAATAATTTCATAGTTATTTTGAGCATTAAAATCTACTACAATTTCAAAAGCACTGGATACAATTAAACCTCCATCTCTACCATCTATGCCTTCTTCAACAACGCAAGACATAAATAACACTATTGATAGTAATGACACTAATTTTTTCATAATATTTATTTTAATCCAATTAAAGGTACTAATCTATGGTTTGTTTTTTAATAAACAAAGGTTTATTTTTTTTATGACATCGTGTCAGTAAAATTGTATTGGCACAATGATTGACTTATGGAAAGCGAAATATTTAAATAAAAAAATTAAACTATATAAATTATGAGTAAGATTATTGGAATCGATTTAGGAACTACAAATTCTTGTGTTTCTGTTATGGAAGGAAATGAGCCCGTTGTTATTACAAACGCTGAAGGACAACGTACAACTCCATCTGTTATCGCCTTTGTAGATGGAGGTGAAATCAAAGTAGGAGACCCTGCAAAACGTCAAGCGGTCACAAATCCTACCAAAACGGTTTATTCAATTAAACGTTTTATGGGTAACAAATTCTCAGAATCTAAACAAGAAGTAGGTCGTGTCCCTTACAAAGTGGTAAAGGGTGACAACGATACTCCACGTGTGGACATTGATGGTCGTTTATACACGCCACAAGAATTATCGGCAATGGTACTTCAAAAAATGAAAAAAACAGCTGAAGAGTTTTTGGATCAAGAAGTTTCAGAAGCGGTCATAACAGTTCCAGCTTATTTTAACGATGCACAACGTCAAGCCACAAAAGAAGCAGGTGAGATTGCAGGTCTAAAAGTGAGACGTATTATCAATGAGCCTACAGCGGCTGCATTGGCATACGGAATGGATAAAAAAGGAAAAGACCAAACGATTGTTGTTTTTGATTTTGGTGGAGGAACTCATGATGTTTCTGTATTGGAATTAGGAGACGGCGTTTTTGAGGTATTAGCAACCGATGGTGACACGCACTTGGGTGGAGATGATGTTGATGAGAAAATCATCAACTGGTTAGCTGATGAATTTAAAGCAGATGAAAATTTAGATTTACGTGAAGATCCTATGGCGCTTCAACGTCTAAAAGAAGCTGCTGAAAAAGCTAAGATTGAATTGTCATCTTCTGCACAAACAGAAATCAATTTACCTTATGTAACAGCCACTGCAAGCGGTCCAAAACACTTGGTGCGTTCTTTGTCCAAAGCAAAGTTTGAACAACTGATTGACGACTTAGTAAAAAGAACTATTGCTCCTTGTCAAACTGCTTTAAAAGCGGCAGGATTGTCAACAAGTGATATCGATGAAATTATTTTAGTAGGAGGCTCAACTCGAATCCCTGCAGTACAAGAAGCAGTCGAAAAATTCTTTGGAAAGAAACCTAACAAAGGAGTAAATCCTGATGAGGTTGTAGCTGTAGGAGCTGCGATCCAAGGAGGTGTACTAACAGGAGATGTTAAGGATGTATTGCTTTTGGATGTCACTCCGTTATCATTAGGAATTGAAACGATGGGGAATGTGATGACCAAATTAATTGAGTCTAACACAACTATTCCAACAAAAAAATCTCAAGTATTCTCCACGGCAGCAGATAATCAGCCGTCAGTTGAAATTCACGTGCTTCAAGGGGAGCGTGCAATGGCCGCAGATAATAAAACGATTGGACGTTTTCATTTAGATGGACTTCCACCAGCACAACGAGGAACACCACAAATTGAAGTGACCTTTGATATTGACGCCAATGGAATCATTAAAGTGTCTGCAACCGATAAAGCGACCAACAAATCACAAGATATTCGTATTGAAGCATCTTCTGGTTTAACGGAGGAAGAAATCGAAAAAATGAAACAAGATGCAGAAGCAAATGCAGATTCAGATGCGAAAGCTAAAGAAACAGCAGATAAGCTAAATGCTGCAGATGGTATGATTTTTCAAACCGAAAATCAGTTAAAAGAATTTGGTGATAAATTATCGGATGATAAGAAGCAACCAATTGAAGCTGCATTGGAAGAATTGAAAGCCGCCTACGAATCTAAAGACATCGCGGTTATCGACCCAGCTTTAGAGAAAATCAACGAAGCATGGAAAGTTGCTAGTGAAGAGATGTACAAGGCACAACAAGATGCTCAAGCTGCACCATCTGATGCTGCTCAAGATGCCGAGGCATCTCAAGAAGACAATGTTGAAGATGTTGACTTCGAAGAAGTTAAATAAAGTTAACTCTATTTGTTAATATAAAGCACAATCAGTTTATGGTTGTGCTTTTTTTTTGGAGAACATTCTCAGCATTACAACAGCATGAGGGAACGTCACAGCTGCAATGAACGCAAAAAACAAGGCGTAGAATTGTTTTTCATTACTGAAAATCAAATACAAAACCCCCATTCCTATCAATGAAATTACCCAATAGGGAAGTGCTGATTTGCAATACTTTAGAGTGGAATCGGTTTTTACATCTCCGTATATAAATGTAATTTGTTCTATTAATGAGGGAATGCTATGCCAAAGAATAAAATAAATAGAAAAGCCCCATATTAATGAGGAAGATGAAAAAATTATTGCCAAAACAACTAAAGTGAATAGTTCTTTTAAAATCACTTCTTTAGCAAGGCGATTTTTTATAAACTCATTAATAAGTACAAGCCCTATAAAGCTGCCTAAAACTATGAGTATGGTGTTACTGTACAAATTAGGGATTTCATATCCAGTAATCTCTGATACAATCAATTTTACGCCTGCGTCGTTAAAAGCAAATAATAGATACAGAATTAACATCCCAAATGAAAAGTAGAAAGTAGATTTAATCAAAGTATTTGATTTAGATAAACGGTGATCCCAGTGTTGTTCTCCAAAATGGTAGGCGCTAAATATTATGAACAAGATCATAGCAAGGGAAGGCGCCAAATAAAAAATTAAAATTGCAATGGATACTATAAATAAGTAAGCGATCAGAAGGGCAAATTTGGAATAATTTAGGTTGTTTTTCAAAATTTTATTAACAATTAGCAAATCATTAGAGCCATGGATCATTCCAAAGGTAAAAATTAAAAAAAAACCCAAAATAAGTTCAAAACTCTCTGGAACATGGGTGGTAATCCACAGTCCTAAGAAGCTAGAGACGATTGAGAAATTGAAAATATTATTCATAAAATAGTGTTAAATAAATGGTTTGAGACTACAAATTTACGAAATACTCAACGATTAGTTTAAATTTTTATATATTTGTTTAAACAAAAAACTAACTAAACATTTAAAAAATGACAAACTTAATTTTACCTTTTGCAAACAAAGTTGCCCTTATGGCTAACGATGATTACGTAGGCTTTACTTTCTTTATTGGATGTATGGCAATGATGGCAGCTTCTGCCTTTTTCTTTTTATCATTAAATCAATTTGACAAAAAATGGAGAACTTCTGTTTTAGTTTCTGGTTTAATTACATTTATTGCAGCAGTACATTATATGTACATGAGAGACTATTGGGGAGAGCATCAAGTATCACCAACTTTCTTTCGTTATGTAGATTGGATTTTAACTGTGCCATTAATGTGTGTTGAGTTTTACTTAATCCTTAAATTAGCTGGTGCTAAGAAATCATTATTATCTAAAATGATTGGACTTTCTGTAATCATGTTAGTAACAGGTTACCTAGGAGAAACTGTATTTTCTGGGCAAGCAGCTATGTGGGGCTTTTTCTCTGCTGTAGCATACTTTGCTATTGTTTACGAAATATGGCTTGGTGGAGCAGCAAAATTAGCTAAAGAAGCTGGTGGAGATGTATTAGCAGCTCACAAAATTTTGTGCTGGTTTGTATTAGTAGGATGGATTATCTATCCATTAGGTTACTTAGTAGGTACAGCTGACGGACAATGGTATTCTTCTTTTGCAAATCTAGGATTAGACATGGATATCTTATATAACATTGCGGATGCAATCAACAAAATCGGTTTCGGTTTAGTAATTTATAGTTTAGCAGTTAAGAAAACAGCTTAATAATTCGATTACAATAAGTAGATATTTAAAATGACTGTCTGAAAAGACAGTCATTTTTTTTTGCTCTTTTTTAACGTATTTGAATCATTGTCTTCATACTTGATTTTTGTAACTTTACACTCAAATAAAATATAAATGAGTCCAACTAAAGACCAAATTATAAAGGCTGCAACTGCGGCTTGCAAAGACACCTTAATGGAAACCCTTAACATTGAGTTCGTTGATGCAGGAGAAGACTTTGTCATTGCTAAAATGCCTGTCGATAAACGCGTATATCAACCAGACGGGGTACTACACGGAGGCGCCACAGCTGCTCTCGCTGAAACCGTTGGAAGTTTTGCTGCGCATATTTTTTTGGATACTAAAAACTATTTTGTAAGAGGTATTGATATTTCTGCCAACCATATCAAGAGTGTGAAAAAAGGTTTTGTATATGCCAAAGCAACCTTTATACATAGAGGAAGAACCATGCAAATTTTTAATATTGAGGTGACCGATGATCAAAACCAATTGGTGTCTTCTTGTAAACTCACTACTGTTTCACTTCCTAAAGAACGCTAAAAGATGAATTCGACTGATTTTTTTGATCACATCAATACAGCGATTCAATCAAAAAAACCCTTTATAATTTTTTCTAAACCAGAGAGTCATTCTGTAAAAGCTTATATTCAAAGAAGTACAGAGACTCACATTATTAAGGATTATTCTGAAAGCGGGTTTGTGTTTGCACCTTTTGATTCTACAAAAGACAGTTACTACATTCCTTTAGAAAATTCGATAGTGATTGACGTTAAACAACCAGACTTTAAAGTTTCTTCTCAACAAAGTTCGTTACGTTCAACTGATGCTACTAACAATCATTTGCAACTTGTTTCAAAAGCGATTGATGAAATCAATGCAACAGATTTGGAAAAGGTCGTTCTTTCAAGAGAATTTAAATTCAATTTAGAATTTTCGAATCCGCTTGATATTTTTAAAAAGTTAGCCCAAAACTACATTTCAGCGTTTACCTATTGTTGGTTTCACCCTGAAACAGGATTTTGGTTAGGAGCTTCACCTGAGAGCCTTTTAAAAGTAGAGGGAAAAATAGTATCCACAATGGCACTAGCGGGAACTCAAGTTTTCAAATCTTCTGATAAAGTTGAATGGGATTCAAAAAATATTGAAGAACATACCTTTGTTACAGATTATCTAATCGAAGTCTTAACAGATTATCTAGATTTTATTAAAATCTCAGGACCTAACACATTCAAAGCGGGTGATTTATTACATCTTCAAACGCTTATTACTGGACGCTTAAAATCGACTCATCATAGCCTAAGTCAGCTCTTAAAGGCAATGCACCCTACACCAGCCGTTGGGGGGTCACCTAGAACTAAAGCATTGGAATTTATTAAATCACAGGAGTCTTATGATAGAAAGTTTTATGCTGGTTTTTTTGGTGAATTGAATATCCCTTCAGATCCTACTTTTAGAAATTCTAAACGAAATATTGAAAACAGAGCCTATCAAACTGTTCGTAAATCGACTCAACTTGCTGTAAATTTACGTTGTATGCAACTAAAAGATAATCTTGCAATTCTTTACAGTGGAGGAGGGATTACTAAAGATTCTGACCCTCACAAAGAATGTAAAGAAACAGAAAACAAAATTCAAACCATAAAAAAGGTACTCTAAACCTTTAGGAAATATTTATTATTTCATTTCAATTTAAACCCTAAAAATTAAATAACTTTGTGGGTGAATGATACAGTCAAAACAGCCCTTAGCGCAATCGATAATCCAACTTTGTAAAAGCTACCATGTTCAGCATATTGTAATCTCTCCAGGGAGTCGAAATGCTCCCTTGACTATCGGCTTTACCAACCATGATTTTTTTGATTGTTATAGTATAGTCGATGAACGTTCTGCTGGATTTTTTGCATTAGGTATGGCACAGCAACTCCAACAACCGGTGGCCTTGGTATGTACCTCAGGAAGCGCCTTGGTTAATTATTATCCTGCGGTGACCGAAGCTTTTTATAGCCGTATCCCATTGGTTGTAATTTCTGCAGACCGTCCAGAACACCTTATCAATATTGGGGACGGACAGACCATTACTCAACCCCATGTTTTTGGTTCGCATATTTTGTACGAAGCCAACCTAAAAGAACATTTTAAAAAGTCTTTTTTAAAAGCGATTAAAAATAATGATTCCCTTATTGAAAAGGCACTTCAGGTTTCAAAATCAGAGCGAGGCCCTGTTCACATAAATGTTCCTTTCTCGGAACCCTTATACGAAACCATAGAAGAATTTACATCCAAAACAAATCCGATCAAATCTAAAACAAATAAATCTTCTTTTTTACTTTCAAAAACAGATTTTAAAAAGTGGCAGTCTTCCAAGAGAAAAATGATATTGGTAGGAGTGAACCCACCGGATAGTGTAAAGGAAATTTATTTGAAATTCATTGCAGAAGACCCCTCAATAATTGTGCTTACAGAAACAACATCAAACCTACACCATCCGAATTTTTTTGCCAGTATCGATCAATTAATTACCCCTTTGGATGCAACGGATTTTGAGGCACTTCAGCCAGATTTATTACTCACATTTGGAGGAATGATTGTGTCTAAAAAAATCAAAACATTTTTACGAACCAATCCTCCAAAAACACATTGGCATATAGATGAGGTTATTGCAAATGACACCTTTTTTTGTTTGACAAAACACTTTAAATGCACCGTCAATACGTTTTTTGAACAACTCCATAGCTCCACTAATTCATACCTAGTAAGCACTTATTTTGAAACATGTAACCATGTCAAAACTCGCCGACTCCAAAAACATTCGAAATATCTAAAATCGATACCCTTCAGTGATTTTAAAGCCTTTGACTGTATTCTGAAACAGATGCCAAACAACTATATGTTACAGTCAAGTAATAGCTCTACAATCCGATATTTGCAGTTGTTTGATCTCAACCCAACCTTGACCGTTTTTTGCAATCGGGGTACGAGTGGTATTGATGGTTCTACTAGTACCGCTGTTGGGGCTGCGCTTATTTCAGAAAAACCTACGGTTTTTATCACGGGAGATTTAAGTTTTTTCTACGATAGTAATGCATTATGGAATAATTACATCCCTTCAAATTTTCGCATTATTATTATCAATAATAGGGGTGGAGGCATTTTTAGAATTTTACCAGGAAATAAAGATTCTGAGAATTTCAGCACGTTTGTAGAAACCAATCATTTACTCACTGCCGAACCAATTGCTAATCTATTTGATTTGGAGTATGTTTTTGCGAATTCAGAAAAAGAATTAGAATTGAAATTAAAAAGCTTTTATAAACAAAGTTTGCGTCCAAAAATATTAGAAGTATTTACACCCTCTTCAGAAAACGATCGAATTTTACTTTCTTACTTCGATTTCATCAAATAACATTTGTTTACTTTCTTCTGTGACTTTTTTATAATTAAGGTGTCTTAATAAATGAAAGGTGTTTATTGCATCTTACCGAATCTATTTAAAATAAACCTCATTATGAATGCAAGAGAAAAACTTATTGTAAAGTACATTAGTGATTTAAGAGAGAAGTGCAACATAAATCCAGATATGGATTTGCTAAAAAAAGTGACCATAGGGTGTGGTCCAGCAATTTATAATTCAGACTCTAGCACGATTTCAGGTACAAATGAATCAGAACTAATTACGGTGCGAAATAAATTTCTAATCAAAAAACTAGGACTGTCAACTGATGACAAACTAAACGAAGGTATTGATGCTGTTATTGAACAGTACGGACGCTCAAACCGTCATAAATACCGCGCAGTGTTTTATTACTTATTAGTAAAGCGTTTTGGAAAAGAATCGGTGTATGAATAGTCGATTTTAAACATTAATTCAGTGGCACAATTTGTTGTGTCGCTTTTTTTATTTTCTCCCTCTATTATCCGTACCTTTGTGGCATGATACACATAGGAGACTACAATAAGCTTACAATTCTGCGAGATACAGAACCAGGATTGTTTTTGGGAGATGACGAAGATCAAGAAGTCTTACTGCCCAACCGTTATGTTCCCAAAGAATTTGAAATCGATGATAAAATCGAGGTCTTTGTCTATTTAGACAATGAAGAACGCCTCGTTGCGGTGACAGATCATCCGTATATCAAAAAAGGTGAATTTGCCCTGTTGCGTTGTAATAACGTTACCGATATCGGTGCCTTTCTCGATTGGGGACTTGTAAAAGAATTATTCTGTCCTTTTAGAGAACAAGCATTTCCTATGAAAGCAGGAGGTTGGTATTTGGTTTATTGTTATTTAGACGAAGCTTCGGAACGTTTAGTGGCATCGAGTAAAACAAATCGTTTTCTTGACAACAAAGAATTGACAGTTCAGGCCTTCGACGAAGTCGACTTGATCGTATCCCACCCGTCCGATTTAGGAATGAATGTGATAGTTAATAAAACCCATTTAGGGTTAATTTTCAATCAAGATTTATTTAAAGATATTAGTGTAGGAGATAAACTCAAGGGAATCGTTAAGAAAATTCGACCAGGAAATAAATTAGACATTACTCTAGAGAAAATTGGCTATAGAAATATAGAGCCAAATTCACAATCAATATTAGAGTTTTTAGAGAACAACGAGGACGGATGTTTAAAGCTCACAGATAAATCCTCACCAGAAGATATTAAATCCACCGTTCAAATGAGCAAGAAAAGTTTTAAAAAAGCGGTTGGAACACTTTACAAACAACGTCGCATCCGTATCGAAAAGGATGGGATTTATTTAACAACCTAAAACCGACACCTTATGCAGAGTATCGAATGGAAAACTGTTAAAGAATACGAAGATATTACCTATAAAAAATGCAATGGCGTCGCTCGTATTGCATTTAACCGTCCAGATGTAAGGAATGCATTCAGACCTAAAACAACACTTGAGTTATATCAAGCGTTTTATGATGCTAATGAAGATACAAGTATCGGCGTAGTATTGTTAAGTGCGGAAGGTCCCTCTTCCAAAGATGGTGTCTATTCATTTTGTAGTGGCGGCGATCAAAAAGCTCGAGGGCATGAAGGCTATGTTGGCGATGATGGCTATCACCGATTAAATATATTAGAAGTACAACGCCTTATTCGGTTTATGCCAAAAGCAGTTATTGCTGTTGTTCCAGGTTGGGCAGTGGGTGGAGGTCATAGCTTACACGTTATTTGCGATTTAACCTTGGCAAGTAAAGAACACGCGATTTTCAAACAAACCGATGCCGATGTTACCAGTTTCGATGGCGGCTATGGTTCGGCATATTTAGCAAAAATGGTCGGTCAGAAAAAAGCTCGTGAAATTTTCTTCTTAGGCAGAAATTACAATGCACAAGAAGCCTACGATATGGGAATGGTTAATGCGGTAATTCCCCACAAGGATTTAGAATCAACAGCTTATGAGTGGGCACAAGAAATTTTAGAAAAGTCGCCTATATCCATTAAAATGCTCAAGTTTGCAATGAATCTTACCGATGATGGTATGGTTGGACAACAAGTTTTTGCAGGAGAAGCCACACGACTTGCCTATATGACTGATGAAGCTAAAGAAGGTCGTGATGCCTTTTTGGAAAAGCGAAAGCCTAACTTCGAAAAAAAATGGATTCCATAATATGAAACAATTTGGATCATGGATTTCCGCCTGTAGATTAAGAACACTCCCTTTATCAATTTCTGGAGCAATTGTAGGTTCTGGAATTGCATATTCAAGAGAGCTTTTCGACGGTCCGATATTTGCTTTGACAATTCTTACAACTCTAAGTTTACAAATTTTATCAAACCTCGCCAACGATTACGGAGATGGAGTTAAAGGTACTGATAACGAACACCGTATTGGGCCAGAACGCGCCTTGCAAAGTGGGGTCATCAGCCCTATTCAAATGCGTAATGCCATTATTTTCAATATTATACTGTGCCTTGTTTTGGTAGTTAGTTTGATTTATACCGCCTTCGGAGCGGAGCAGTTTTTAACGTCTTTTGTATTTATAGTTCTTGGAATTTTAGCGATAATTGCTGCAATAAAATACACTGTTGGATCTTCTGCTTATGGTTACAAAGCACTGGGCGATATCATGGTGTTTTTGTTTTTTGGATGGTTGAGTGTGTTAGGCACCTATTTTTTGTATTCAAAACAAATCGATTTTTCGATGCTCTTGCCCGCAAGTAGCATTGGACTCTTGAGCGCTGGAGTCCTTAACTTAAATAATATGCGTGATATAGAATCTGACAAGCTTTCTAAAAAACATACTTTAGCTAGCTATTTTGGGCTTAAACGTGCTAAATTATACCACCAACTTCTAATCGTGGCTAGTATGTTTTTAATAGCGATTTATTCGGCTTTAACAATAAATAGCTCCATCTATATAGTATTTATTGCTTTCGTACCATTTTTAGTACATCTGAACGTTGTTCGTAAAGTTAAATCGCCCGTAGAGTACGACCCACAGCTAAAAGTTTTGGCTTTGTCAACTGTAGTCTTAGCGATTCTTTTTTGCGTTTCACTTTTATAGAGGTTATGCAATAATTTTGTAATTTTAAATAAAAAATTAAAATGACGATTCAATTTTTAGGTCACGCCAGTCTACTTCTTACGATTGATGAAATCAATATTCTTGTAGATCCTTTTATTTCAGCAAACCCCAAAGCGTCTCATATTGTTTTTGAGGATATAAAAGCCGATTATATTTTATTAACCCATGCCCATCAGGATCATATTTTAGATGCGGAGGTGATTGCAAAACGTTGTGGTGCCACCATTGTGTCTAACTTTGAGATTGTCTCTTACTACCAGAAAAAGGGACTCAATGGACACCCGATGAATCATGGGGGCAGTTGGGAATTTGATTTTGGAACAGTCAAATACGTTAATGCTATTCATACCTCTTCATTTCCAGATGGAACTTATGGGGGGCAACCAGGTGGATTTATTATTAAGGCAGCACAAAAAACTATATATATTGCAGGAGATACTGCCTTGACTTATGATATGAAATTGATTCCGCTTCAATTTAAATTAGATTTAGCAATTCTTCCTATTGGAGATAATTTTACAATGGGAGTAGAGGATGCTTTACTTGCGAGTGAATTTCTTGAATGTGATAAAATTTTAGGTTACCACTTTGATACTTTTGGATATATCGAGATTGACCACCAAAAATCTGTACAAACATTTTTTGAAAAAGATAAAGACCTTATGCTACTTGCAATTGGTGAATCCTTAACTCTGTAGATGCAAGCAAAATATTTCAAATACCAGTTAGAATTTAAACAAGCTAGTGGTACCTCTAGAGGGGTATTAACTTATAAGGACACCTGGTTTATTCAACTTGAACACGATTCAGTTGAAGGCATTGGTGAGTGTGGTATGTTTAGAGGGTTGAGCATTGATGATCGCATTGATTTTGAAACCAAATTAGCGTGGACTTGTCAAAATATTAACTTAGGACTTAATGCATTGTTGGATAATTTGATTGAATTCCCATCTATTCAGTTTGGATTGGAAATGGCGTTTAAGTCGTTTTACCAAAAAGATTCGTTTGAATTATTTCCATCTAAATTCACAAAAGGTAAAGATTCAATCCCCATAAACGGATTGATTTGGATGGGAGACAAGTCTTTTATGAAACAACAAATCAAAGACAAACTTTCGACCGGCTTCACTTGTATAAAACTTAAAATTGGGTCGATCGATTTTGAGAAAGAATTAGAGCTTCTCAAATCCATACGACAAGAATTCGGTTCAGAAACCATAGAAATTCGAGTAGATGCCAATGGTGCTTTTATGCCAAATGAAGCTTTAGAAAAACTAAAACTCCTTTCAGATTATAATTTACATTCTATAGAACAACCAATTCAACAGGGGCAGCTTCACGAAATGGCGCACTTGTGTGCAGAGACGCCACTGCCAATAGCTTTGGATGAAGAATTAATAGGTGTATTTTCTGTAACAAAAAAGGATTTATTGCTACAAACTATCAAGCCTCAGTATATTATCCTAAAACCGACTTTAGTTGGAGGATTTAAAGGCAGTCAAGAATGGATTGACCTCGCCGAATCCATTAATATTGGTTGGTGGGTGACCAGTGCCTTGGAAAGTAATATTGGACTGAATGCGATTGCACAGTGGACTTATACGTTAAAGAGTCCACTCCCTCAAGGCTTGGGAACAGGAAGGCTGTTTTCCAATAACATTCAAGCTCCTTTAGCAGTCGATTCGGGGAAATTATTTTATGATTCAAAAACAAAGTGGAATTTAAAATTTTAATTTATGTATATCAAACAAGCATTTAACTTTAATCACGACTGGTGGCTCTATATTGCTGGTTTAGCAATCATTGTTATAGCAGTTGTTCTTGGACAAATACCATATACAATAATTTTAATCGCAAAAGCTACTGAAGCCGGTTTGGATCTTCAAAATCTCAATTTAAGCCAAACCATGGGATTAATTGATTCTAATTTGAATCTATTTCTCATGTTACTGTCTTTTGCAGCAGGTTTTTTAGGGGTCTTTTTTGTAGCCAAAACACTCCATCGCCAATCGATTCGAAGTCTAACGACCTCTCGATTAAAAATAGATTGGAGACGTTTTTGGTTTGCTTTTTTATTTTGGGGAATTATTTCAAGTGGATTGGTGTTGGTGGACCATTATTTATCCCCTGAAAATTATGTATTTAATTTTAAACTAGTGCCATTTCTGATTTTGGCAGCCATTGCCATTTTGTTGGTGCCGCTTCAAACAAGTTTTGAAGAATATCTATTTAGAGGGTATTTGATGCAAGGTATAGGTGTGTTATGTAGAAATAGATGGGTGCCTTTAATTTTCACTTCTGTTTTGTTTGGACTCCTTCATATTGCCAATCCAGAAATCGAGAAAATTGGTTACGTATTGTTGGTACATTACATTGGAACAGGGTTCTTTTTAGGAATTATAACGCTAATGGATGAGGGCTTAGAATTGGCCTTAGGGTTTCATGCTGCTAACAACTTGTTTACGGCGCTCTTGGTTACTGCAGATTGGACGGCGTTTCAAACCAATTCGGTTCTTAGAGATGTATCAGATCCAGATATTGGGTCGACAGAAATATTTGCATCGGTTCTTATTATATATCCTATTCTGATTTTTGTTTTTGCTAAAGTCTATAAATGGAACAACTGGAAAGATAAGTTAACAGGACCAGTAACTAATAATGAGTTTTTAAAAACAAACTAAAAAGTAATTGAATCAAAACAATTCATATAAACACCCACATAGTGCCTTTAAGTTGGAAGGTGTGTTTTATGATAGGATAGGGCTTTCAAGTCTTGCCAAACGATTGATATCTAAGGGAGAAGACTATCAAGTTTCTTTAGGTGTTTTTATAGCGCAATGGATAGATTCAAGTCCTGAAATTTCATTACAAACTTCTGGCTCAACTGGGTCGCCTAAAACGGTTTTAATGTCCAAGCAAGCGATGGTGAATTCAGCCATAGCCACTGGTAAATATTTTAAATTAAACCCAGGTAATTCAGCCTTGTCTTGCCTGCCGTTTGAATACATCGCAGCTAAAATGATGTTTGTTAGAGCCTATGTTTTAGGGTTGGAATTGGATTGCATACTTCCCAGCTCAAACCCCTTTGAAACCGTTTCAAAAAACTATGATTTTTGTGCGATGGTTCCCCTGCAATTAGAAAATTCTATCGATTATTTACATCACATTAAAACACTGATTGTAGGAGGTACAAAGCTTTCGAAAGCTTTGAAATATAAACTCACAAAATCACCATCTACTATTTATGAAACTTTTGGGATGACAGAAACGGTCTCACATATTGCAGTTAAAAACATAAGTAAATCTTCTTCTTTTTTTGAGGGATTACCTTCTGTTTCAATTGAGATAGATAATCGAAACTGCCTAAAGATCTACGCACCTCATTTAGTTTCAAACCCAATTCAAACAAACGATATTGTAAAACTTAATTCCAGCACTTCATTTGAATGGATTGGTCGATATGACACAATTATAAATTCGGGAGGAATAAAAATAGCTCCTGAACAATTGGAACAAAAACTGGAAGGTTTTATTAAAGAACGGTTTTTTATTAGCTCTCAAAAAGACAATACTTTAGGAGAAATTGTTGTTATAATAATAGAACGATCAGTTCCCTATGAGACTTTAAATTTTGAAATCTTAGAGCCGAGGAGACGTCCTAAACGAATTTATTATGTGGACATGTTTAAGGAAACTGTTTCTGGGAAAATCAAACGTCAAGAAACATTTGATTTAATTAAACCTGAATAACTCCCATATTAAACGCTTTTTCAATAGGTGCATGATTGGCAGCTTCGATTCCCATACTAATCCAGTCTCTTGTGTCTGTTGGATCAATGACAGCATCTGTCCAGATTCGAGAAGCCGCATAATAAGGAGATACTTGTGCGTCGTAACGCGATTTAATTTTGTCCAGCAATTCAGCTTCTTTTTCTTCTGTTATTGTTTCCCCTTTCTTTTTTAAGGAAGCGGTTTCGATTTGCAACAATACTTTCGCAGCACTATTTCCACTCATAACAGCCAATTCAGCACTAGGCCAAGCAACTATAAGGCGCGGATCGTACGCTTTGCCACACATGGCATAATTTCCAGCACCATAACTGTTGCCAATTATAACAGTGAACTTTGGAACTACACTGTTACTCACAGCATTTACCATCTTAGCTCCGTCTTTTATAATTCCACTATGTTCGCTTTTACTGCCCACCATAAATCCAGTGACATCTTGTAAAAATACCAATGGTATTTTTTTCTGGTTACAATTTGCAATAAATCGAGTCGCCTTATCTGCACTATCGTTATAGATCACTCCTCCAAACTGCATTTCTCCTTTGGCGTTTTTTACAAGTTTACGCTGATTTGCTACAATTCCAACGGCCCAACCTTCAATACGCGCATAGGCAGTAATAATAGATTTGCCATAATCAGCTTTGTATTCTTCAAACTCAGAATTATCTACCAAACGTTTGATTATTTCATACATATCATATTGATCGGCTCTTGATTTTGGAAGAAGTCCGTACAAGTCTTCAGGATTTTCTTTTGGTTTTTTAGAAACAATTTTACTAAAACCAGCTTTTTCAAAATCCCCGATTTTATCCATAATGGATTTGATTTTTTCGAGAGCATCTGCATCATCTTTGGCTTTGTAGTCGGTAACTCCACTGAGTTCACAATGGGTTGTCGCACCTCCTAAAGTTTCATTATCAATAGTTTCTCCAATAGCTGCTTTTACCAAATAGCTCCCTGCCAAAAAAATACTCGCAGTTTTATCTACAATGATTGCCTCGTCACTCATAATAGGCAAGTATGCGCCCCCGGCAACACAGCTTCCCATAATTGCCGAAATTTGAGTAATTCCTAGACTGCTCATTTGAGCATTATTTCTAAAAATACGTCCAAAGTGTTCTTTGTCAGGAAAAATTTCATCTTGCATTGGCAAATAGACCCCAGCAGAATCGACTAAATAAATAATTGGTAATTTATTTTCAATAGCAATTTCTTGTGCTCTGAGGTTTTTTTTAGCAGTAATTGGGAACCAAGCTCCTGCTTTTACAGTCGCATCATTAGCAACAACAACACATTGTTTTCCTTTGATATATCCAATTTTCACCACAACACCACCTGATGGACAACCACCATGAGCAGCATACATTCCATCACCGGCAAATGCACCGATTTCAATGGATTTTGATTTAGTGTCCAATAAGTAATCAATACGTTCGCGAGCGGTCAATTTGCCTTTGGCATGTTCTTTTTCAATTTTGGATTTTCCACCCCCTAATTTAAGTTGCGATAAACGTTTATTTAAATCTGTTACGAGTAGTTTATTATAATCCTCGTTTTTGTTGAAGTTTAAATCCATGGTGCTTATCTTTGTTAAAACAAAAATAACATTATTCTTTGATTTTTATGTTTTTGTTTAATGAACAATTTTAAATACAAGAAATGACACTCGTTTTTCATACAGCCTCTTCAAGAGGATTTGCCAATCATGGATGGTTGCAAGCCAATCATTCTTTTAGTTTTGCAAACTTCTATGACCCTAAAAAAATGAATTTTGGAGCATTGAGAGTTCTAAACGATGATTTAATCGCACCAAGTATGGGATTTGGAACCCATCCTCACGACAACATGGAAATCATCACTATTCCACTTTCGGGTCTTTTGAAGCATAAAGATTCTATGGGAAATTCATGGGAAGAAGTTAAAGCAGGCGAAGTACAAGTCATGTCAGCTGGTACAGGGATTCAACATTCTGAAATTAATGGATCTACTTCAGAATCTTTAAGCTTATTTCAGATTTGGATTGTTCCAAACAAAAAAAATGTCACTCCACGCTACGATCAACGTTATTTTGAGCAATCTCAAGACGGTGAGTTGCAAGTTTTGGTAACGTCAATAGCGGATGTATCCACAAGTTCTAGCTTAAAAATTCACCAAGATGCTCAAATTTCTAGAATCAATTTATCAGCAAATAAATCGTTTGAATACACTCTAAAATCGCCAAATCACGGAGTTTATATGATGCAAGTCTTTGGAATTTCAAAAATTGATTCTCAAGAAATCAATACAAGAGATGCTGTTGGAATTTCTGAAGTTGATAAATTTAAAGTTGATGTTTTAGAAGATTCACAACTATTATTTATTGAAGTTCCCGTAACTTTTGGTGAAAGTTAAACAAATTACATTCTAATTTTACGATATTTGTTGTTCTAAAATTTTAACTATGGCAATGAATAAAAATACCGTATTGGCTTGGGCCACTTATATAATGATATTTACTGGAGTATCTCTAATCGCCTTGGGTGCTTTTAGATACAATGAGGTTGCTGGATGGGGATTTGCAGCAGTAGGTATTGGTTTTTTTGCAAATGCTTGGGTGTTTAATGCTTTAAAAGGACGTGTATAATGAGTGATGATAAAAAAATTATCTTTTCAATGTCAGGGGTAACTAAGTCCTACCAAAGTGCAAATACACCTGTCTTAAAAAATATATATCTAAGCTTCTTTTATGGAGCTAAAATTGGTATTCTAGGACTCAATGGTTCTGGAAAATCTACCTTACTAAAAATTATTGCTGGTGTTGATAAAAATTATCAAGGGGATGTTGTGTTTTCACAAGATTATTCAGTCGGTTATTTAGAACAAGAACCAAAGCTTGATGAATCTAAAACAGTGATGGAAATTGTTCGAGAAGGAGCGGCGGAAACAGTTGCTATTTTAGATGAATACAACAAGATAAATGATATGTTTGGGTTGGAAGAAGTGTATTCTGATGCGGACAAAATGGAAAAGCTTATGAACCGTCAGGCAGAGCTTCAAGATCAAATTGATGCGGCAAATGCTTGGGAATTAGATACCAAATTAGAAATAGCGATGGACGCTTTGAGAACCCCTGAGGGTTCTAAAAAAATATCTGTTTTATCAGGTGGTGAACGCCGTCGTGTAGCGCTCTGCCGTTTGTTACTACAAGAACCAGATGTGTTATTATTAGATGAGCCTACCAACCACTTGGATGCTGAATCAGTCCACTGGTTAGAGCATCATTTAGCACAATATAAAGGCACTGTGATTGCGGTCACGCATGATCGATATTTCTTGGACAATGTTGCGGGTTGGATTTTAGAATTAGATAGGGGTGAAGGGATTCCTTGGAAAGGGAATTATTCGTCTTGGTTAGATCAAAAATCGAAGCGTTTGGCACAAGAAAGTAAGTCCGCTTCCAAACGTCAAAAGACCTTAGAGCGTGAATTGGATTGGGTACGTCAAGGGGCTAAAGGCCGTCAAACAAAGCAAAAAGCACGTTTGAAAAATTATGATAAATTAATGAATCAAGATCAAAAACAACTTGATGAAAAATTAGAAATATACATTCCTAATGGGCCTCGTTTGGGAACAAATGTGATTGAAGCAGAGGGTGTCAGTAAGGCATACGATGATAAATTGTTATATGACAACCTAAACTTTAATCTTCCCCAAGCAGGAATCGTTGGAATTATTGGCCCTAACGGAGCAGGAAAAACCACCATTTTTAAAATGATTATGGGTGAGGAGACTTCTGATAAAGGAAGTTTTAAACTTGGTGAAACGGCTAAAATCGCATATGTCGATCAAAGTCATTCAAATATTGATCCTGAAAAATCGATTTGGCAAAACTTTAGTGATGAGCAAGAGCTCATCATGATGGGAGGTCGACAAGTAAATTCGCGAGCTTACTTAAGTCGTTTTAACTTTTCAGGAAGTGAACAGAATAAAAAAGTAAATATGCTTTCTGGAGGTGAACGGAACCGTTTGCATTTGGCAATGACTCTTAAAGAAGAAGGAAATGTATTGCTTTTGGATGAGCCAACAAATGATTTGGATGTGAATACTTTACGTGCTTTAGAAGAAGGACTTGAAAATTTTGCAGGTTGTGCCGTAGTGATCAGTCACGACCGTTGGTTTTTAGATCGAGTTTGTACACACATTCTTGCGTTTGAAGGCAATTCTGAAGTCTATTTTTATGAAGGGAGTTTTAGTGAATACGAAGAAAACAAAAAACAACGTTTGGGAGGTGACTTGATGCCTAAGCGAATCAAATATAAGAAGCTAATACGATAAGTATGTTAGAAATGCGTTCTGTTTGTGAGCACTGTAACAGAGCACTTCCACACAACAGTGAAGAAGCAATGATTTGTGCTTACGAATGTACTTTTTGTAAGAGCTGCGTTGAAACCATTTTAAACAATAAGTGCCCAAATTGTGGCGGAACTTTTGAGAAACGTCCTATTAAAAAAATTACTTCTTAGCTTTTTTTAGTAAAGGAATTAAATAGCTGATGTTGTAGCCAAAACCAACACCAAAATTCCCACTGTCAAAAGTGCGTCCGAACCCTGGAATGTATATATTTTCAAAATTATCGGGCTGTGTTTCTGATAAACGTCCTTTGATTTGAATATTAAGCCCCACAAAAAGATTGTTAAATACTTCCGCTTTAAACCCAAAAACAAGTTCCAGCCATGCAGCGCTTAACCCTGTAAATTCCTTACCTTCTAACACTTCAGTTTGTCCCCAAGTTGGATTGTTGGTATCATAAATTGTATAGCTGTTTAAAGTTTGATTGAAGTTCGAAAGCCCAAAACGAAGTCCTGAATACACCATGTTTTCCATTCCAGCCCAATTGGTGTACATATTATAATCAACTCCTACTTTTAGATATGATCCGTTTGCAGTGCTATTTAAATAGTCTGTGGACGACGTGCGTTCTTCAATACCGAGATCTGCAGCAACATAGAGTTTATATGCAATGCGGTAATCTGCATTGAGTTCAAATCCACTGTAGTCAGTTTCTAAAAAGGTGCGTGCAAGTTTACTCGCGTCAACGCCAACCCTCAAGCCGTATTTTTGTTTGACAACTAAACTGTCAGGAGTTTGAGTGTCTTCTTCTTGCGCATGAAGATTCATACACAGACTTAAATAGCAAATAAGGCTATAAATGAAGTATCTTAACATGGATGTCATTTTCATTTGTTATTTCTCTTATTAATATGTCAGAACCAATCATCCACTGATCGGAATCGGATGTGATAGCAAACGTTTGAATATCAAAAATTGTTTTATACCCGCAGGCTCTCGAAACATATACATCTTCAGCTTCGTAAGTAATTTTTATTGTATCTGGATTTCCACTGACTACACCATCTACAACATCATAGCTTTTGTATAGTTTAAATTCTGTTATAATATCGTTTGTTTTTAAGGGGAGTGTAATGGAAGAGCGGGTTGTAACGATTTCATTATAGATTGGAACTTCCAGAACATCAGCATCAAGACCGATGGCAAAAAGTCCGGGGACTGCCAAAATTTCATCAGGTGAGCTCAGGTTATAAAACTCGATGACAAGTCGGGGAGTGGTCTGAGTGGTTTCAGGACAAATGTCGTCTTTTTCACAGCTAAAAATGACAATTAAAAATAAACAAATAAACTTTTTCATGGCTTATTTTTTAGGGTTACGTTTTTCCAAAAGTACAACATTTTCGACGTGATGCGTTTGTGGAAACATATCTACGGCTTGTGTTTTACTAATTTTATAGACTTCATCTAACAAGGCTAAATCTCTTGCTTGTGTTGCACTGTTACAGCTCACATATACAATTTTTTCAGGGGTAATATTCAAAATTTGAGCCACTACATCTTTATGCATTCCATCTCTAGGGGGATCGGTAATAATTACATCAGGTTGTCCATGTGTTTCTATAAATTGGGTATTAAATACAGTTTTCATATCGCCCACAAAAAATTCTACATTACCAATATTGTTTAAGATCGCATTTTCTTTCGCGGCACTTATCGCATCGGGTACAGATTCGACTCCAATAACTTTCAGAGCGCTTTTAGCAACAAATTGGGCAATGGTTCCGGTGCCTGTATACAGGTCATATACCAATTCTTCCCCTGTAAGACCCGCAAAGTCACGGGTTATTTTATATAAATTAAAAGCTTGATCTGAATTGGTTTGATAAAAAGATTTTGCATTAATTTTAAAACGCAAACCTTCCATTTCTTCAAAAATATGATCTCTACCATGGTAGCATATAACATCTTGATCGTAGATGGTGTCATTGGCTTTACTATTAATAATGTATTGAAGAGAGGTGATTTCTGGAAAGGTTGTTTTTAAATGCTCTAAAAGTGCAATTCTATTTTCGGTATCTTCTTTAAAAAATTGAATGACAATCATCAATTCGCCAATACTTGTATTTCGAATCATGAGGGTTCTGAGCACCCCAGTTTGTTGTCGTGTATTAAAGAACGGAATTTTATGTTCAATCGCAAAATTCTTCACCGCATTTCGGACTGCATTGGAAGGATCGCCTTGAAGCCAACATTTTTTAACGTCAAGTATTTTGTCCCACATTCCTGGAATATGAAAACCTAAAGCGTTCCGATCTCCTAGATCTTCTGTTGAGGCAATTTCTTCGACGGTCAACCAACGGCTATCACTAAAGGAAAATTCCATTTTATTGCGATAGAAGTATTGTTCTTTAGAACCTAAGATAGGGGTGATTTCTGGCAATTCAAGGTGTCCAATTCTGGTAAGATTATTGACCACTTCTTTTTCTTTGTAAAAAAGTTGGTGTGAGTAGTCCATATGTTGCCACTTGCAGCCGCCACAAGTTCCAAAATGCTCGCAAGCTGGTTCGCTACGTTTGTCTGATAATTTATGAAAAACCGTTGCTTTTCCTTCGTAATAGCCTGTACGTTGTTTGAACGTTTGCACATCTACGATATCTCCTGGAACGGCATTTGGCAAAAAGACGACTTTACCGTCTGGAGCCTTTGCAATGGTTTTGCCTTTAGCGCCTGCATCAATCACTTCTAAATTTGAAAACACTTTGTTTTTATTTCTTCTACCCATAGGGCAAAAATAGAATAAATGAGAGCATAATTCTAAGAATTCTATTTAGAATTCTTAAATTGCATGATATTATGGATGATTTCTCTCCAATAAGAAGGAATAGTTATTTTATAATTTTAAAATTCTCATTAAAATGGCTATTTTAAATCAGATTACCCCCAAAGAAGCTATTAACTTAGAGAACCAATATGGAGCTCACAATTACCATCCACTTCCTGTCGTATTAGCCAGAGGCGAAGGTGTATATGTTTGGGATGTTGAAGGAAAACGTTATTACGATTTTTTATCGGCCTACTCCTCAGTCAACCAAGGGCACTGCCACCCACGAATTGTGAACGCGATGATAGAGCAGGCGCAAACGTTGACTCTGACATCTCGTGCGTTTCATAACGACAAATTAGGACCTTACGAAGAATATGTCACCAAATATTTTGGATTTGACAAAGTGTTACCCATGAATACTGGAGCAGAAGCTGTTGAAACGGCTGTTAAGATTTCTCGTAAATGGGCCTATGAAGTGAAAGGCGTTCCTCAAGGTCAAGCGCAAATTATTGTATGTGAAAATAATTTTCACGGAAGAACTACGACGATTATTTCATTCTCAAATGATCCTGTAGCTCGGGAAAACTTTGGACCTTTTACCGACGGATTTATTAAAATCCCATATGATGATACAGAGGCTTTAGAAAATACACTCAAAAACAACTCGAATATCGCAGGGTTTCTCGTAGAGCCAATTCAAGGAGAAGCCGGGGTATATGTCCCAACTGAAGGCTATCTAGCAAAAGCAAAAGCCTTGTGTGAAGCTTACAATGTGTTGTTTATTGCTGATGAAGTGCAAACAGGTATTGCTCGTACAGGACGCTTATTAGCCACTTGTGGCAATTGTGATTGTGAAAATAAAGATTGTTCTGGAACACCAGACGTAAAACCAGATATTTTAATTTTAGGGAAAGCCTTAAGTGGTGGAGTATATCCAGTATCTGCTGTATTAGCTAATGATGACATTATGAACGTGATTACACCAGGATCTCATGGAAGTACGTTTGGAGGGAATCCTATTGCAGCTGCCGTTGCGATGGCAGCTTTAGAAGTTGTTAAAGACGAACAACTGACCGATATTGCAGATCGACTCGGTAACTTATTCAGATCTCTTTTAAATGAATATATTGAAACGAGTCAAGTTGTAAAATTAGTTCGCGGAAAAGGATTGCTAAATGCGATCGTTATTGATGATCATGAAGACAGTGATACCGCTTGGAATATTTGTTTGAAGCTTAGAGATAACGGTTTGTTAGCCAAACCCACTCATGGAAATATTATTCGTTTTGCTCCGCCATTGGTGATGAGTGAAGACCAATTGATCGATTGTGTGAATATCATCATCAAAACCTTAAAGGATTTTGAGATAAAATAATTTAATGTACCGAACTCAATAAAAAACCACTCTAATTTTGGAGTGGTTTTTTTGTTATAAATTCAAAGGATTGAAGTTTTATGGATTACCTTAAAAACAACATTCCTAACCAATAATCTTTAAAATCCTGAAATCCATGATTATAAACCCAGACAGCTGTAAAAATAAAATATATTAAGTTTACTGCAGAAGATACCACAGCAGCTGTTTTGCCAAGTTTCATAGTGTTTAAAGATCCCGTGAAACCTAATGGGTTTTTCTGTGCTTCTTTAATTTTTTTACTAGCGATATAAAATGCTGTGATAGAAAAAACAATTCCAATGCCTCCAAAACAGGCACTGATTAAACTGATAAGCGAAAGAGTGAAAATTGGTTTACTAAATAAGCGAGTTTTCATTGATTTGGGTTTTTAGTCCCCGCTGCTAACCCCATTCAGTAAAATTGAATGGTAGAGTAGGTTATTACTTTGGGGTATTTCAGTATAAATGTAATAAAAAAAACAATCCCTACTAAGATTTAGTAAGGATTGATCGTTGTTTTAATCCTGAAGACTTATTTATAAGAGATATTCAGTACTGATAAAGTTGGACTTACTAGATTCCAATAGGTCCTTTAATATTGCTTTATTGCCTTCATTTTCTTTAGTGGCTACAAAAGTTCGAATCGAGAAAGAGCGCAATGCGTCGCGTACACTTAAGGTGCTAAACGCAGAATCCTTTCTTCCTGTAAACGGAAATACGTCTGGACCTCTTTGACATGAACTATTCAAATTGACACGACATACAAGGTTGACTAACACATCAAATAACGGAGCTAATGTGTCTGCATTTTCTCCGAAGACACTGACTTGTTGTCCATAATTGGATTCTGCCATATCATCCAACACTTGTTGAACATCTGTAAATGTAATGATTGGAATGACTGGGCCAAACTGTTCTTCTTTGTACACTTCCATGTCTTTGGTTACAGGGTAAAGTACAGCTGGATAACTGTAATTCTCTGAAAGCTGCCCTCCTTTTGAATTCAAAATTTTTGCTCCTTTTGATTGAGCGTCTTTGATTAATTCTTGGATATACGCAGGCTTATTAGGTTCCGGAAGAGGAGTCAGTTGTACGCCGTTTTCCCAAGGATTTCCGAATTGAAGTGAGTCTACTTTCTCACAAAAACGCTTGTTAAATTCTTCTGAAATACTCTCGTGAACATAGAGAATTTTAAGAGCTGTACAACGCTGTCCGTTAAAGGAGAGTGTTCCAGCAATGCACTCGTTAATAGCGAGGTCTAAATCGGCATCGGGTAAAATAATTCCAGGATTTTTAGCTTCCAATCCTAAAACCGATCGAAGACGGTTTCCTTTAGGGTGACTATTTTGCAAGGCATTGGCAGAACTACTATGTCCTATCAACGCAAGAACATCTATTTTCCCTGTCTCCATGATGGGTGTTGCTAAGACGCGGCCACGTCCGTATAATACATTAACAACCCCTTTAGGAAAACTATTTTGAAATGCTTCTAATAATGGAGAGAGTAACAACACTCCAAGTTTTGCCGGTTTAAATACCGTAGTATTTCCCATAATAAGCGCAGGAATTAACAACGCAAAAGTTTCGTTCAATGGGTAATTATATGGACCTAAACACAATACAACTCCGATGGGTCCTCGTCTTATATGTGCATAGACTCCAGAATGTTTTTGAAACTTAGCTGAGTTGCGATCTATCTGTTTATAGTCATCAATGGTATCGTATATGTAGTCTACAGTACGGTCAAACTCCTTTTCAGAGTCCGATAGATTTTTTCCAATTTCCCACATTAAATATTTTACTACAGTATCACGTTTGGTTTTCATTTGCTCAGCAAATTTCTCCATACAAGCAATGCGATCTCCAACTTTCATAGTTGGCCATTTCCCTTGTCCATTGTTGTAGGCACTTGAAGCAGCATCTAAGGCTTCTAATGCCTCATTTTTAGTGAGTTCAGGAACACTTCCTAAAAGTGTGGGTTGGTAATTTTCTGTAGATGAAATGGTTGAATAGACCTCGGTCATTTTACCAGTCCATTCTTTTATTTCGCCATTAACCAGATATGTTTTTTGTTCAACAAGTGTGTTGATTTCAAAGGCTTTAGGAATGTTTTTAAACGTCATAAAATTAAAAGTTAGATTGTTTGATAAAACTAATGAAATATTACACTTAACTCTCCTAACGAAACGTTAATCTTGTTAAAAACCATTAACTGGGAAGGGGGAATGAATAATAAATTTTATAGTATTATTTAAAACACCCCTTAAATACTGGGGGTGATATTTCTTTATTGGTTGTTTTGAATTTCTTGAATTAGTTCGTTCCATGTTTCAAATCCATCGTCATATCCACCAGAAAAGAACAAATAGATTGCATATGTAAGATACAACAGGTTGATAATTAATACTATTAAAGCTATAGTTTTTGCAGTATTTAAGGCATTGATATTCCCTTCATAATTATCAGGATGTTCGGTTGCGTTCTTAATTTTGTTATGTGCAATAAGATAGGCAGGTCCTGAAAGTAAAAATCCAAAGCCACCAAAACAACAGCAGAGTAAGCCAAAAATACTGAGTACATAAATAAGGGTAGTGTTTAATTGTTTTTTCATTAAATTTAATTTTAGAGTTGTTTAATTGTATAACTTATAATAATTGTTGCGATAGATATAATAGATAACCAGTTGATTAATTTTGAATAGTTTTTGAATTTATAAAACCGGGTGAAAATTATAAACCCTAAAAGGATGAGTAAAGGATATATGGCGGCATAGATATAAAAAGCTTCAATAAATTGACATCTCCATATTAAAACAAGAGAACGTTGAAATCCACACCCCATACATTCAAACCCAAAAAGAGTTTTACTTAAACACGGAATCATATAGTTTTCTAAAGCCATTATCATTTTTAATAAATAGGATATTCAAATTAATAGAAATATTTTCGAAATAAAAAATTGAAATTGTTATTTATCATAGATTCAAAAGCTGTAATTTTGATTTTTAAACAAAGACTGGATGTCAAAACGAAGCCTTTATTATGTATGCTTAATACTGGGAATTTTCCTTGTGATCTTTACAGAATTTCAAGATAACCCAGATTTGATTCTTCAAATTGGAGGGTTTAGTTTGTTAATGCTCGCATTGTATCAGCTGTCAAAAGGGGTGAATGAGCTTCCAGCAAAGGATTCTTATATTGAAAATGAAGAAGAAGAATGAAGTTTGAAGTCAATGATTCGGTTGCAATTTTGGATGATAACCTGTCAGGTGTTATTACTAAAATAGAAGGTTCTGAAATTACGGTAGCGACTGCCAACGGATTTGAGTTAGCATTTCAAGCGAATGAGTTGGTAAAAATCAACGACAGTCAACTGATGACCCGCTCGTTATTTTCAAGTAAATCATTAGAAAGTGTTTTATCTGAGAAGGAAACTAAAAAACGTCAAAATCCTCCTAAAGTTTCTTCTAAGGAACGCACACAGCCTGCAATGGAAGTGGATTTGCATATTCATCAATTAGTCCAAAATTTTCGAGGGATGCAAAACCATGAAATGCTTAATTTACAGATTGAAACTGCCAAGCGACGATTAGAATTTGCAATTAAAAATCGCATTCAACGCATTGTATTTATACATGGAGTAGGAGAAGGAGTCCTAAAGTTAGAACTAGAATATCTTTTTAAGCGTTATGAAGGTATTAAATTCTACGATGCCAATTACCAGAAATACGGACAAGGGGCGACTGAGATATATATCTTTCAGTCAAAAACATCTTAGTACTCAACGGTTTTCTCGTAAGTTCCTAGTTCCAGTCGATCTGTTGCTAAGATCGTCAGATCTATATTTTCTAATGTTATATTAATACTAATTGTACGGGTGTATGTATTGGCTTTCACAACAGTAACAACGAAACTTTCCGAAACGGTGTCATCTAGGAATCTTGCAACGGCTGCTCCTGTAGCTAAGTCATCGAATAAGTTACCGTTATTGTTTTCGTCTTCATAATACGTAAGTGTTCCATCGTTGTCATCATCAGTATCTAAATAGTCTGGAATTCCATCACCATCTGTGTCTTGGGCATCTGAAAGATCACCGTCGCTGTTAGGGTCTGGCCTTTCATTTAGTGTCGGAACATTATCTCCGTCATCATCATAATCTTTGTAATTTAGAACGCCATCGCCGTCTGTATCTCCATCAAATTCAAGGTTGTTTGGGACACCATCATTATCGTCATCTACAAAAGTTGATATAAAATTAGCAGTTCCGCTTTGCGATTCATAATTCTCGTTTACAGATACAGATGCATCTGGGATGTCTTGACAAATATAGTCAGTAGGATTGCCTGTGTATGTTCTGTAAATAAATTTTATATTATTGCTGAGAGCCATGGTTTCCGTACTCCCAGAAATATCTGGGTTAAAAATTCTTTCCGCCTGCGTGTTGTTTGGAAATAGAAGCATAAGAGATTCAGCAGGATTCTCTTTAGTATCGTATAAGATATAATTACTTGATGCGGGAGATTCACAAAGTTTGAGGTTTTTATCAAAGTCTAATTCAACATTCAAAACGTCTCCATCATCACAAGATAAAAGAAGATTAGAACAAAAAAGTAATATTAATAAAGATCGCATACCTAACATATTTTACACAAAAGTACAGGATTTGTTAATTAGTTTGAATATAATTTGCTAATAATTTTATTTGGTTATTTTTGTATCAAACTAAAGCTACATGGATTCAATTTATTTAGATAATGCAGCAACTACCCAAGTCAGAGATGAGGTAATAGATACGATGGCCTCAGTGCTAAAATCTAATTATGGTAATGCCTCATCAACGCATGGTTTTGGCCGTTCTTCTAAATCAATTATTGAAAGTTGTCGCAAACGCATTGCATCTCATTTTAATGCGTTGGCTTCCGAAATTGTTTTTACATCTGGCGGTACAGAGGCAGATAATTTGGTCCTGAAATCTGCGGTTAAAGATTTAAAAGTAACACACGTTATTACTTCCAAAATAGAACACCATGCGGTGCTTCATACGGTGGAAGAGTTGGAGAAGAATTATAAAATAAAAGTAAGTTATGTCTCTATTTTAGCCGATGGGTCAATTGACTATAAAGACCTTGAAACACTTTTAGAGTCCAGAGAAAAAACCTTAGTTTCGTTGATGCACATCAACAACGAAATAGGAACTATTTTAGACCTTCAAAGAGTCGCGGAATTATGCAAATCTAAGGGTGCTCTTTTCCATAGTGATTCGGTGCAATCTGTTGGACACTATCGTTTAGATTTACAAACAACTCCGATTGATTTTTTAGCGGCAAGTGCCCATAAATTTCATGGACCAAAAGGAATTGGTTTTGTGTTTATTCGAAAAAACTCAGGACTGAAACCATTAATTCATGGAGGAATGCAAGAACGTGGAGTGAGAGCAGGAACCGAAAGTATTCATGATATCGTAGGTTTAGATGCTTCTTTAGCTTTGTCATACCAAAACTTAGAGGATGAAATGGCTCAGGTTAAAACTCTGAAAACCTATTTTATTGACCAATTAAAATCCAAAATAGACGGAGTTAAGTTTAATGGATGCTGCAGCGACTCTGAGCATAGCACCTACACACTTGTAAATGTCTGCTTACCAGTATCTGAAGCTAATGCTCCGATGTTTCTCTTTCAATTGGATTTAAAAGGCATAGCATGCTCAAAAGGAAGTGCCTGTCAAAGCGGTAGTGATAAAGGCTCTCATGTATTGACTCAGATTCTATCTGAAGAGGATCTCAAAAAACCATCCATAAGATTTTCATTTAGTATTTATAATACCAAAGAAGAAATTGATAGAGTTGTTGAAACACTTTGTAGTCTCATTCATCCAATTGCTTCTTAAAATCGAATCCCTAATCTTATATTAAATACTCTTGGAGTCAAATAGTTAGGAATTGAGTATTGACGTTTTGAATAAACATCGCGAACCCAAGTGTTTGTGATGGAGTTTTGAACATCAAACATGTTAAAAATTTCCAGTCCGATGGACAATTCTTCGAATGCTTTTCGCCACCCTTTTTTATTTGAATCTTTAGTATCCACAATCACATAAGACATTCCAACATCGGCACGTTTATAATCAGGCAAACGACTTTGGTAATTGTAAGGGCTGGCATAGCTAGGGGATCCCCCAGGGACCCCAGTGTTATACACCAGGTTTAGATACATTTTCATCTTTGGTAACTTGGGTACATAGTCTTGAAAAAGAATTCCAAACTTGAGGCGTTGATCTGTAGGTCGCGCAATAAAACCTTGTCCGTTGATGTTTTCTTCTGTTTTTAAATATCCAAAAGAAAACCATGATTCTGTTCCTGGAACAAACTCACCATTTAAGCGCAAATCAAGTCCATACGCGTAAGCTTCTGCAATGTTTGAAGCATCGTAACGAATACGGACATTTTCGACTGTGTAAGGATTTACATCAGATAGATTTTTATAATAGACTTCTGAGATGAGTTTAAAAGGACGTTCCCACATTTCAAAGCTATATTCGTTTGCAAGCACCACATGAACTGATTGTTGTGCTTTGACATCGCTATTGACTATACCATCACTATCTCTTAGTTCTCTGTAAAACGGCGGTTGGTAGTACAATCCCCCACTTAAACGAAACAACATATCTTTATTCCAATCGGGTTTAATTGCCATCTGTACACGTGGACTAAAAACCGATTGTGTTGCGTTTTTAATGCCATCGCCTTGTACCGTCCATGCATGGTAACGAACTCCAGCATTGGCATAGACTTCATGATTTCCGATCATACTTCGTCGGTTCCATTGTCCATAGGCTTGAATACGGTTTATTTGTGTATTGTTAGTGGCTCGAATGTTTTTATAAGGAGCTAGAGGGCCTTCGTAAGCCGTGTAAGGTTGGTCATTAAAACTGTCTAAATTTGGAGGGTTGATAGAAAACCCAGCGGAATCAATCACTTCCCATTCAACTATACGATCTCGGATGTCTTCATGTGTGTATTTTACAGACCATTCAAAATTATTTTCTCCGGAATTTAAATATCCTTTGTGTTCAACATTAGTGATTAAAGCATCTAAATCGTTTCGAGCATGGTTGATTTGTGATCCAATGCCTTCAGAAAACTCAACTTCCCCTAAACTTTCGTCTCCAATATTACTGTTCACTTCTCCTAAACGGTATTGGGCTAAAATATCAAAATACTCTTGTTCGGTAGTGTGAAAAGTGGAAGCTATCAGCTTTAGGGTTAGGTTCTCATTTGCAAAATAACTCCCTTTGAATGCACCGAAATAAGTATTGTATTTATCATTTTCTTGGCCTTCATAAAAAACCAATAAAGCTAAGGGATCTTGTATGGTTCCAAAATTTGTTTGGCGGGTTTTTGGTTGGTAGTTGTAATCGTTGATGGCCAAATTTCCTAAAAAACTCAAATGAAATTTATTAGAAAATTTATAAGTAAGATACGTTTGTATATCTGCAAATTTAGGAGTGAAACTAGTTTCAGTTTCTTTTGAATCCACTAAAAGGCTGTTATCTCGGTAGCGAAGACCAAGCAAGGCTGAAAACTTTGAATCGTTACTTATGCTTTCAACAGAAAGACTACCTCCTAATAAGCTTAAATCTGTTTGAACCCCAAACTTAATAGGAGTTCGATAAGTAATATCTAAAACAGAAGAAAGCTTATCTCCGTATTTTGCTTGGAACCCCCCGGCTGTAAAATCTAAATTTTGTACCATATTTGTATTTACAAAACTGAGACCTTCTTGTTGGCCAGAACGTACTAAAAAAGGACGGTAAACTTCGATTTCATTGACATAAACCAGGTTTTCATCAAAATTCCCTCCTCTTACTGAGTATTGAGTGCTTAATTCATTTGAAATATTTACACCTGGTAGTGTTTTTAATAAATTTTCTACTCCGGGTTGTGCCCCTTTAATGGTGCGTATAATTTGAGGTGAAATAGTGGTAATTCCTTCTAATTCCTTTCGTTTAGAACCTGTAATGATGACGGTTTCAATTTGTTCGTAACTACTTTTTAAAACAGGATTAAATTCGAGTTCCTCTCCATTTTTTAAATCAAAAGGAGCTTCTAAGTACTTGTAATTTATATGTGAGAATCTAATCTTTACAGCTGTATTGGCTGGTATTTTTAGAGTATAGAATCCATTTATATTAGTAGTCGTTCCATTATTTTCTGCAACTACATTCACACCCTGAATTGGCTCGTTTAGTTCGTTGAGAACTATGCCGTGCAGGGTAGCAGATTGCCCCATAACCATTAAAGGTAAAATTAAAATAAAGAAAAATATCGAGGATGCAGTGGTTGATTTCAAATTGATATGGTATTATTTTCTGTAAAACGTAGTTTCAAATGTAGAACTATTTCCAACATTATCGGTTACAATGATTTTTAAATTGTTTTTTATATCTGTAATAACTTCATCATTAAAATCGTGAGTGAGCGTTTGTGATTTAGCATCGTATTCCATTAGAACCCATTGATCGTTGATAGTTGCTCTGTAATTTTTGATTCCAGAAATTTCATCTGAAATTTTTACTTTCAAGTAGCGATAGTTACTTATCCAACTGTCGTCCTTAAAATTTATTGCTTTAATTTTCGGTTTTTCATCATCAATTCCTAGGGTGTAATTGCCTAAGTACTTTGTGCGAGCTGTCAATATATTCCCTCTTTTATTAGTAGGGGTATAGTAAAGTATATTGCCGTAGCGAGAGACGCTTCCAATATATAATTTGTCTTTATCACTTTCTTCATATTGACTGATGTCAAAACTTATGTTCATTGATTTTTTTAAGGGAATGATTGGTTTGTGTAGTTTTAAGGTGTCGTTAGTCACTTCAAAACTGATTGCAATATCTTCATAGAAAGAGTCTTTATAAATTTGAACACTGACACGGTCTTTTTCTAATAAAGTTTCTTCGTTTGCAGTAATTTGTCTTAGGTTAAATGGGGGTGACTTAAGTTGAGGAAGATCTTTTTTTAGTCCTATGATTGGGATGGTTAAATTTGATTGATTGCCTTTAAAATCACTTATGGATATTTTATAAATGGAATTTGTGTCTTCTTTTATAAAAACCCTTCCTTGTCTTGCATGGTTTTTGAGTAGTTGTAAGGGATTGTTACTTTCGATGAATAATTTTTGAATGCGCTTCTTTGTTTCAAAAAAGTAGGCATAATCAATATAACGGTTTAGGTGTTTGGTTTCTGAGAACGAAAAACGTTTGAAATCTACTTCTAAACTTTTAGTTCCATTAAATTGTGTACTAATTAGACTCACACCATTTTTGTTTGAAGCAAAGTCTTGTCTGTCTGTGCTAATAATACCAAATCCAACATCCCCAAAAGCTGTAACTTGTTCTGTTTTGTAATCCCCGTTAGGGAGTTTTATAACTCTAATTTTGACTCTTGACGTTTGACCATTGATATGACTTCCTTCAGACAATGAGTAACCAAATAATTCGTACACCATAGGTTTGGTTGTGTCTTTAATATCAAAACCAAATAACATGGGGTTCATTGGGCGCTCTTGCTTATCTCTAATTTCAAAATGAAGATGCGGGCCACCTGAGCCTCCTGTGTTCCCTGTGTAAGCGATGATTTCCTTGGCAGAAATTTTCAGATCTTCAGCTTTAGGAAAAAGTTCAATTTCAAAAGTTTCTTGCTTGTATTGTTGTTTTTTGACATAAGCCTCGATTGTGGATGAGAATTTTTGAAGGTGAGCATACACTGTAGTGTAGCCATTTGGATGTGTGATATATAATGCTTTTCCATAACCATATCGTGATATTTTGATTCGACTCACATAACCAGACGCAGCGGCATATGTTTTTAACCCTTGTTTACCGCCTGTTTTTATATCCAGTCCAGAATGAAAATGATTCGATCTTAGTTCGGCAAACGTTCCAGATAAGACCAATGTAATGTCTAGAGGGCTAGAGAAATAGTCTTGAGGATAAGGCGTTTGAGCGTTACAAAAAGAAAAACATGATACAATTAAAAATAATACTACTTTCATAAAACAGGATAGAACGCTAATTTATACAATTGAAGGTAAATAGAAAAATAAATAAAAACATGAACAGCTTTTAGCAAATAAATAAAAAATTAAGCAAAAACAATTGCGATATTTAATATGGAATGTTAAATTTGTGAAATAGGTATTGAAACTGTAAATGAGCAAAATCGAGCTAATTGTCAATTCTTTGGAGCAAAAAGTGCAACACGTTTTGCGTGAACTCACTGAATTAAAAAAAGACAATTTGTTTTTAAAAGACGAGCTAATCAGAGCAAATGATTTAAATTCTAAACAATTGCTTGCGCTTCAGCAAAAAGAAGACGATTTTAAAACGCTCAAATTTGCAAATTCAATCCTAGGCAGTGACGAAAGTAAAAGAGAAACTAAGCTTAAAATTAATACTTTAATCAAAGAAATTGATGATTGTATTTCTAAGCTATCAGATTAAAGTTTACAGTCCATGAGTGAACGGTTAAAAATAAAATTATCCATAGCCAATAGAGTATATCCATTGACTATTACTCCCGATCAAGAAGAAGGGCTTCGATTAGCCGCTCAAAAAATTGATTCGACCATAAGACAATTTGAAAAAAGTTACTCTGTTCAAGATAAGCAAGATGTGTTGGCCATGTGTGCCCTTCAATTTGCCACTCAAAATGAACAAAAAAATATAGATAAAACAAGTTTAAATGAAGACTTAGAATCCCGTCTGATTGCTGTAGACGAATTATTAGAATCCCATTTAAACAACAACGTTCTTTAAATAACATTAGGTTACTGCCTATATTGATCATTTTTTTGATAAACTCAACGGAAATTCTTTAAAAAGGAGTGCGTTTAAGTTGTAAAAGCATGCTGTCCAGTCACAGATCCTTGATCAGCTTTTCAACTCTAAATCTTGTATTTATGGAGTTTATACAAAGACCAGATTGATATAGGCTTTTTTTATAAATTAAACTATCAACTATGGAATCCAACACTATACTCATTGTTTTAGGTGCCACTGTTTTAGGATTTGTCCTAGGATTAGTGATTTCTAAAGTCCGTGAAAAAAGCAATGCCTCTCAAATTACTAAAAATGCAAAACGTGAAGCAAACTCAATTATTTCAAAAGCTAAACTCGAAGGAGATTCAATCAAAAAAGATAAAATATTTCAAGCGAAAGAACGTTTTTTAGAGTTAAAAACAGAACATGAACAAGTTATTTTGTCTAGAGAGAAAAAAATGAGTGAAGCTGAAAAACGCACTCGTGATAAAGAATCGCAAATATCTTCTGAACTTTCTAAAAACAAAAAACTATCCATTGACTTTGAATCTAAAATCAAAGACTATGATCACCGTCTACAAATTTTAAACAAACGTAAAGAAGAAGTCGACAAAGCCCATAAAAGTCAAATTATGCAACTGGAAGTGATTTCTGGATTGTCTGCCGAAGATGCTAAACATCAACTAGTAGAATCTTTAAAATCAGAAGCAAAAAACGATGCCATGGTCTTTATTCAAGATACCATGGAAGAAGCAAAGCTTACAGCGGAGCAGGATGCTAAGAAAATTATCATTAATACCATTCAACGCATCGGTACAGAAGAAGCGGTTGACAATTGTGTGTCTGTATTTAACATAGAGTCTGACGATGTAAAAGGGCGTATTATTGGTCGCGAGGGCCGTAATATTAGAGCGATTGAAGCTGCAACGGGAGTTGAAATTATTGTGGACGATACACCAGAAGCAATTATTTTATCTTGTTTTGATTCCGTTAGAAGAGAAGTTGCTCGTTTATCCTTACATAAATTAGTAACTGATGGTCGTATACATCCAGCACGTATTGAAGAGATTGTAAAGAAAACGCAAAAGCAAATTGAACAAGAAATTATTGAAGTTGGAAAAAGAACTGTTATCGATTTGGGTATTCATGGCTTACACCCTGAATTAATTAAGACTGTTGGACGAATGAAATACCGTTCGTCATATGGTCAGAATCTATTACAACACTCAAGAGAAGTTGCCAAATTATGTGGAGTGATGGCCGCCGAATTAGGGATTAACACTAAGCTAGCTAAACGAGCGGGACTCCTTCATGATATTGGAAAAGTACCAGATGCAGAAGCTGATATGGAAACTCCTCACGCTATTTTAGGAATGCAGTGGGCTGAGAAATATGGAGAAAATGCAGAGGTTTGTAATGCTATTGGGGCGCACCACGACGAAATTGAAATGAAATCGTTATTATCTCCAATTGTACAAGTTTGTGATGCTATTTCAGGAGCACGCCCAGGCGCACGCCGTCAAGTTTTAGATTCATACATTCAACGTTTAAAAGATTTAGAAGAAATCGCTTTCGGATTTAGTGGAGTTCAAAAAGCTTATGCAATTCAAGCAGGTCGTGAACTTCGAGTGATTGTAGAAAGTGAAAAAGTAAGCGATGAAAAAGCTGGAAACTTATCTTTTGAAATTTCTCAAAAAATTCAAACAGATATGACCTACCCTGGACAAGTAAAAGTCACAGTCATCCGTGAAACACGTGCGGTGAATATTGCTAAATAAAATAATAGGTATTTTAGGAGTTAAAAAAAGCAGCTTTCGGGTTGCTTTTTTAGGCTCTAGGGTGAAATTTTAACATGGCGTCTTTAAGATGGCTCTTATCAACGTGCATGTAGATTTCGGTTGTAGTAATACTTTCGTGCCCTAACATCATCTGAATGGCTCTCAAATCAGCCCCATTTTCTAGAAGATGGGTTGCAAAGGAATGCCTGAAGGTGTGCGGAGAAATATTTTTTTTAATTTCTGCTTTAGCTCCCAAGGTTTTTACAATAGTACAAATCATTGCCCTGCTGAGTTGCTTGCCACGACGGTTTAAAAATAAGGTATCGTTAAATGGAGTAGCAATCTTCATTTGTACTCGGACATGGTTTTTGTATAAATTGATGTATTTTTGGGTCAATGGTCCAATTGGAACAAAGCGTTGTTTGTTGCCTTTTCCAGTGACCTTTATGAAGCCTTCATCAAAAAATAAATCTGAAATCTTAAGCTCTGTAAGTTCGCTCACACGAAGTCCACAGCTGTACAGAGTTTCGATAATGGCGCGGTTGCGTTCGCCTTGAGGGCTGCTTAAGTCAATTGCTTCTACAATACGATCTATATCTTTAACCGATAGGGTATCGGGTAATTTACGACCTATTTTAGGGGCTTCAATACGTTCCAAAGGATTGGACTCAGTATAATTTTCAAAGATCAGATAATCATAAAAACTACGCAAACCAGAAATGAGTCTCGATTGAGTTCTTGGATTCAGTTCTTTTGCCATTTCATAGATAAATCCTTGTAGGTGTTCTGTTGTAATTTGAAGGGGACTAAGCTGCATATCGTTTGTTTCAAGATATTGTATCAGCTTATGAACATCATGAGTATAGTTGTTTACAGTGTGTATGGACATGCCGCGCTCAATTTTTAGATATAAAGCAAAATCTTTTAAGGCATTATTCCACTTCATTAGACTGTTTTTTAAATATTTTTAATTTGATTGTAATTGCCCACGTCCTGTAAACAAATATAACAAAGGTATTTTATAAATACAGCCTTGGTCTAAAAAAACCAATTCTGTTGTTAATCATTCATAAATAATAAATCGTCATTACTTTTTTGTTTGACAATTATAAAAACATTTTAAATCAAGTTGTGATTCATTAATTTTAAGCTATTAACCATAGATATTATAAAATGGAGTAAAAGAATTTGCTGCGAATATTGGGTGTGTTTTTTAACGCTCTTGATGGTTAAATTTTAGGGAAAGAAATCAAGAAACTGTGTGGGATTAAATAATTAATTTTATCTATCCATACCATAGAAAGTAATGTTTCAACACTCATAAAATAAAAAATCCGAAACATAAGTTTCGGATTTTTTTTGCGGAGAATGAGGGATTCGAACCCCCGGAGGTGTGACCCTCAACAGTTTTCAAGACTGCCGCATTCGACCACTCTGCCAATTCTCCAACGGGCTGCAAATATAAAAGGGTTTTTAGTTCTATCAAATACTTTTAGTAATTATTTTTAAAAAAAATTCATCTATTTTAAGCAATTATTAAGATTATTTTTTACCGAACCGTTTTAAAATTATTTACTTTTGGAAAAAACCTTACCTATGAATATTTTAAAAGCCCTTGAATGGCGTTATGCAACAAAAAAATTTGATTCTGAAGCTATTATTCCAGAAGAAACGATTGCTTTACTAAAAAATGCCTTCAACCTAACGGCAAGTTCTTACGGACTTCAACCGGTTAAATTACTACTGGTTAGTAATAAATCAATTTTAAATGATTTAGTTCCTTTGTCTATGAATCAAAAGCAAGTAGGTCAGGCGTCGCATCTGTGTGTATTTTGTGTTGAAACCAATATTGATGAAGCCTATATCAGAGCCTTTTTTGATCGCATCATTTCTATTAACAATACTCCAGATGAAGTTTTAGATCCATTTCGAAGCAGTGTTATAAGTAGTTTTGAACAAAAATCAGAAGATGAAATTTTTAAATGGGGTGCTAAACAAGCCTATTTAGCGATGGGGAACATGCTCACTGTATGTGCTACTCAAGAAATTGATGCTTGTCCGATGGAAGGTTTTAATCCTGCTGAATACGACCGCTATTTAAAGCTTAATGAGCAAGGCCTACGTTCAGTACTTGTGATGCCCATTGGATACCGTGCATCAGATGATATGTTTGGCACAATGAAAAAAGTACGTAAACCCCTAAATGAATCAATAATAGAACTTAAATAAACCTACTATGCCCGGATTTGAACTTTTTGGCGTTGCCGAACGAAACGAAGTAAATGATGTATTAGACAGTGGCGTTTTAATGCGCTATGGATTTGACGGTATGCGACAAGGCCACTGGAAAGCAAAAGAATTAGAACAAGCCATTCAATCTCGTTTTGAAGTAAACCATGCCCAATTACTTTCGAGCGGAACCGCTGCGGTAAGTCTTGCACTCGCATCTGCAGGCATCGGAGCTGGTGATGAAGTTATTATGCCATGCTTTACATTTGTGGCAAGTTTCGAAGCCATTCTTATGTTGGGAGCGACCCCTATTCTTGTTGATATTGACGATACTTTGACTTTAGATATTGAGGCTGTCAAAGCGGCTGTCACACCTAAAACCAAAGCTGTTATGTGTGTGCACATGTGTGGAAGTATGGGAGATTTAGACGCTTTAAAAAAGATATGTAATGAACACAATCTATTTCTTATCGAAGATGCCTGTCAAGCAATAGGAGGGACCTACAAAGGAAAAGCTCTTGGTACCGTTGGGGACTTGGGTTGTTTTTCGTTTGATTTTGTTAAAACCGTTACTTGTGGAGAAGGAGGGGTAGTTATTACTAACAATAAAGAATTTTACACTCATTCCGATCAATATAGCGATCATGGACACGATCATGAAGGAAATGATAGAGGTGCAGAAACCCATCCAATTTTAGGTTATAATTTTCGTATTTCAGAGTTAAATGCTGCCGTGGGTGTTGCACAATTTGGTCGTTTAGATGAATTTTTAGCAATTCAAAAAAAGCATTATACAATAATAAGAAATGAGTTGTCTAACATCGCAGGTGTCAGTTTCAGAACCGTTCCAGAAGGAGGTGAAGAAAGTTATGCGTTTTTGAATTTCTTTTTAAAGGATTTAGAAACGGCTCGAAATGTAAATAAGGCATTTAAAACTAATGGGATAGATGTATGTTTTCACTATTTTGATAACAACTGGCATTACATCCGGAAATGGGAACATCTAAAAACACAAAAATCTTTATTCCCTTTAAGTCAAGAAGTCAAAAATGGATTAGCGTATTTAAAAGATAAAAATTTTGATAAATCTGACCATTTTATAGGACGAAATTTATCATGTTTAATTAAACTGTCTTGGACAGAATCAGAGGTGAAACAAAGAGCTCAAACCATGGCTAAACTCATTTCAGAAGCAATTGCTTAATAATTAATGTAGTCAACAATTTCTAATCCATACCCTATAATACCCACACGTTTAGTCCGCTCACTGTTAGAAATAAGACCTAGCTTGTGAATATTCAAATCGTGAAGGATTTGTGCACCAATTCCAAAATCTTTTGAGTCCATTACAATGCTAGGAGATTTGGTGACCTTTCCTTTTTGTTGCATGTTTTTCACAATTTCCAATCGCTTTAAAAGGTTGGCGGGCTGACTCACTTGATTGATGAATAGAATGGCTCCTTTTCTGTGCTTATTAATCAACTGAAACATACTGTCTAGTTGTTGGTCAGCATCGTTTGTTAGCGTCCCTAATACATCGTTGTTGACAAGTGAAGAATTAATTCGTGTTGGAACCGTTTCGTTTGTACTCCAAGTGCCTTTAGTTAATGCAATATGAACTGAATCGTTTGTAGTCTGTTGATAAGCTCTCAATCTAAAATCACCAAAACGTGTTTCAATTTGAAAATCTTGTTTTTTCTTGATCAAAGAATCATGCTCCATTCGGTAGGCTACTAAATCTTCAATAGAAATTATTTTTAAATCGAATTTTTCAGCGACTATTCTTAACTCTGGAAGTCGTGCCATTGATCCGTCATCATTCAAAATTTCTACTAAAATTCCTGCAGGCTCCAATCCAGCTAAGCGTGCTAAATCTACTGCAGCTTCTGTATGACCTGTACGACGTAGAACTCCACCATTTTTTGCTTTTAAAGGAAAAATATGACCTGGACGTCCTAAATCGTGCGGTTTAGTATTTGGATCAACTAATGATTTAATTGTTTTAGAACGGTCTGATGTAGAAATTCCGGTCGTACATCCATTTCCAATCAAATCTACAGAAACTGTAAATTGCGTGTTATGCAATACCGTATTGTTTTGTACCATCATGTTAAGACCTAATTCATCACATCTGGTTTCAGTTAGAGGAGCACATATCAAACCACGCCCGTGTAATGCCATGAAATTAATCATCTCAGGAGTAACTTTTTCAGCAGCGGCAATAAAATCACCTTCATTTTCTCTATTTTCATCATCAACAACGACTACTACTTTGCCTAATCGAATGTCATTAATAGCATCTTCAATACTATTTAAGTTGGTATTTGATTTTGTTTTTTGCTCTGAAATTGACATTGTGTTTTTATTTTTGGTAAAGATATTACAACTAATTCAATCGTTAGGATATTTTCAATAAATCTTCTTTCATTTTCTTTATGAAAAAGGGTCTGTAAAGAAAAAATAAAGGAATTCCTAAAATAATGAAGACGAAAGAGTTTGTTAAAAATTTAATAGATAATAATTTGTAAAAATCAGATTGATTTGAAGTTGATTTTTGGAACACCACAACAAAAAATATCAGACCTAAAATGGCAAATCCGCTAGTTATTTTTCCAATTATTGGAATCCCATTTTCAGCTAAAATTGAACCTCCTAAGCCTAGAATAATTGTAAGTATATTTAAAACAAGGGCTAGTTTAGAGTTTTCTTTGAAATCGATAAAAAGGCGTAAGGCATTTTCATATTTCTGGTTAGACAAATTACCTCCCAATTTTAGTTCTAATTCACTAATACCTCTAGAATTTAAGATTTTTATAGCAGTTTGTCTGTAATTTAAGGAAAGTCCAAACTGTCTAAAATTTTTAATAATATCAATCAATTTTTTATTATCAAATCCATCTAATTCGGAAGTATTTTCTGAAGAAAGTTGTAGGGTATCTACAATTTCTGTATCTGATTTTGAAGTGACTAAACGCTTCAAAGGGATCAAAACACTATCAAAATCAATCAATGCGCGGTCTTTTGTCGCGCGGTTGGTTAAATAAATGCTAAAAGGTAGTAGTATTAAAGAGGATAGCCAGGCAGCTAATACAGGATCTACACTGCTATCTTCCGAACTATTTTTGGCAAATAGTCCAATAAAGTGATAGGTCAAAAATATAAGTATAGCTATGACTAATGGCAATCCAATACCGCCCTTGCGGATTAATGCTCCCAAAGGTGCTCCCACAAAGAATAAAATTATACATGACAGGCCTAAAGCAAACTTATCGTGTAAGGCTACGACATGTTTGTTGACTGTCACAAGAGAGTCTAACATTGTTTTTGATTTGGAGGTCAACTCCTTTTTAGCTGTTTTAGTCGTGTTTAACGCTAAATCTATCAATTGAATACTTTTGCGTTCATCATACAACTTTAAAATATCCACATTTTCAGTAATAGAATCCAGTTCGCTTACTTTGTAATTCTGATTTAAAGTGTGGTGGTTGGTACGCTTTAACATCGTTTCTGAAAACGTTGTTAAAACGTCACTTCTCTTCACGTTTAGGGAGTCAATTGCAGTTTTTAAATCTACTACATTTAACATCGTATGCTTGGTAATACTTTCTTTACTTTCAAAATCTATATTGTTGAATTGAGATACATCAATATTAATAATATATTTTTCAAACGTACTTTTTACCAGCGGTCTGTTCTTTGTTCGCTTTGTATAGTCTTTATGCTGAATCTCATCGTAATAATTTCCGTCAAATAAGACGAGTTGTAATACGTCAGATGTTTCATTACTAATAAACTCTCCAGTATTTGCTTTGATCACAGTAAAGTTTCCTGAAAACGAACCTTTTTTCTGGTGAATGATCACGTCTCTTAAGAATTCTCCATTTTCACCACTCTTTTCGGCTACCTTTATATTAATTTCGTTCAGTTGATTAAACTGACCTTCAGCGATGGCCATTGCGGGTTTTACTTTAGCAATATTTCTTCTCAGACTGTAAAAATTAAATTCAGCGAATGGAATTACACTGTTTGCAAAGAAAAAACTAATGACTGCTAAAAACACTATAAAAACACTCAGGCTTTTCATGGCACGTTGAAGAGAAATCCCTGTAGATTTCATTGCTGCAAATTCATAGTTTTCTGAAAACCCTCCAAATACCATTATAGATGCTAGAAGAATTGTTAGGGGTAAAACCAAGACTACAATACGAGGTGAAACATAGAGTAAGAACTTAAGGACAACTTCTATTTCTAAATCTTTCCCTGCAAGTTCCGAAATATATACCCATACTGATTGTAATATAAAAATCATCATCAGTATCGTGAATACACTGAAAAATGTTTTTAAATAAGTTGTCAGGATGTATCGGTCTAAAATTTTCAAAATAATACTTAGTCTAAATTATTTATAAAGTAGTCCGTATATTTTGAAGCATCGAATCTGAATAAATTTTCAGGTAATAGTTGATTGGTTTTAAAAGAAAGGATTGTTAATGTTGTTTTTGTATTATTATCACCAATTTCAATTAAATTATAAACATGCTTTGTGTTTGTGTCAATTCCCAACAATACATAATTTATTTCTGTATTTGAGTCGATGGGAATTAATTTAATGTATTGAATTTTTCGTCCTCTTACATTTTGAACAATATCCATTTTATAATTATAGCCATCTTCGTAAAATGAGAGCAGTTGACTAGGAGTGATGGTGTTTTCATCAGCCGTATTTTGTGTAGAGATCGTCACTTCTTCATCTTCGGGGCTTATAGAAATCAGTTTTTTTCCATCAAATATTCTAGTCATTCCTAGGATATTCAATACGTAATTGTCACCCACGAGTATAACGTCTCCACGTGTTTCTTGATGTATATTTTCTTCGCTATTGTCCATAACATATTTAAACTCCAATACCATATTATCGTAACCATTGACATTGTTACTTACTTCGTCAAGAAGGGCTTGAGCTTCAGGATCGCGGTTTTGTGCAAAACCAAATCCAACGATCAAAGTCAATATTAAAGTTATAAAATTCTTCATCTTTTTATTCAATTTCTAAATCTAATAATTGATTTAATGCTATAAAATCAGGGATAAGGACTTGCCGTGCTTTACTGCCTTCAAATGGGCCAACGATTCCTGCAGCTTCCAGCTGGTCAATTAAACGTCCAGCTCTGTTGTATCCAAGCTTTAGTTTACGTTGCAATAAAGAAGCGGATCCTTGTTGAGCAGTCACAATTACCTCTGCAGCTTCCCTAAACAGTTGATCTCTTTCGTCGATATTGTTATCAAGACTTGTGCCAGACTCTTCACTAATGTATTCAGGAAGTAGATACGCATTCGGATAGGCTTTTTGAGATCCAATATAATCTGTTAGTTTTTCGACTTCAGGAGTATCTACAAAGGCACATTGAATACGAATCATGTCGTTTCCTTGTGTATATAATAAATCTCCACGTCCAATCAACTGATCCGCACCAGAACTATCTAAAATAGTTCTAGAATCAATTTTAGAGGTCACTCTAAATGCTATACGCGCAGGGAAATTAGCTTTTATAATTCCTGTAATTACATTTACTGATGGGCGTTGAGTCGCTACAATTAAGTGAATTCCAATTGCCCTTGCCAACTGTGCCAAACGTGCAATAGGGGTTTCAACTTCCTTACCAGCAGTCATAATTAAATCGGCAAACTCATCAACTACTAAGATAATATAAGGTAAGAATTTATGACCATCATTAGGATTGAGTTTTCGTGCCTTAAATTTTTCGTTGTACTCTTTAATATTTCTACAAAACGCATTTTTAAGCATCTCATAACGGTTGTCCATCTCAATACACAAGGAATTTAAGGTATTAATAACCTTAGTATTGTCGGTTATAATGGCATCCTCACTATCTGGAAGTTTTGCCAAATAATGACGTTCAATTTTATTAAAAAGCGTTAGTTCAACTTTCTTTGGGTCCACCAATACAAACTTTACTTCTGCAGGATGTTTTTTGTATAGTAAGGATGTAAGGACTGCATTCAATCCAACGGATTTTCCTTGTCCTGTAGCACCTGCCATAAGAAGGTGAGGCATTTTGGCTAAATCTACGACAAAGGTTTCGTTGCTTATTGTTTTTCCCAAAGCAATTGGAAGTTCCATTTCTGATTTCTGAAACTTTTGAGAGGCAATAACAGAATGCATGGAAACAATTGTTGCATTTTTGTTTGGCACTTCAATACCAATCGTACCGCGTCCAGGGATTGGTGCAATGATTCGAATGCCCAAGGCAGAGAGTGAAAGTGCTATATCGTCTTCTAAATTTTTAATTTTTGAAATCCGGACACCAGCTTCAGGTATGATTTCATAAAGAGTGACTGTCGGACCAATTGTTGCTTTTATATTTGCAATTCCAATTTTATAATTATTGAGAGTCTCAACAATTTTATTTTTATTTTCTTCTAACTCTTCTTGGTTGATAGTGATGCCTTCTGTATCGTATTTTTTAAGTAAATCTAAAGAAGGAAATTTAAACTTTGATAGCTCTAAAGTAGGATCTACCTCTCCAAAGTCATCTACTAATTTAGCAGCAAGATTATCGGTCTCAGACAGTTCTTCTACATTGGCCTCAATTTTCATTTCTATGGGCTCTTCTTCAACACTCTGCTCTTTAGCAGGCACATTCACTTCTAAAGTACTCGGTGCATCAATACTTGAGTGGTTTGATATTGTGGGTTCTAGGTTTTCTAAAGGGACTTCAAATGTTGATCTTAAAGGAGCATCATCTTGAGATAACACTTCAGTATTTGAAGTTGATGAATGGTTTTCATCTGACATTTCTGATTTAAGTTCGTGTTTAGTCCGTACAAACAAGCGTGCAATATGTTGTGGGCCAACTTTGAAACGCAAGGCGATATACACTATAAAACAAAACACTAATAATAGAGCAGTTCCTATTTTACCTATATAATCTTGTAGTAATATATTTAATTCATAACCAATAACCCCGCCTAATTTTGGAGCCGTTTCAAATGCAAATCCAAATAACATAGATCCCCAAATAATTATAAGCGTTCCCCAAAACCAATTTCTATGTAAACGTTTTTTGGAAGAATTTGCTAGAACCGAAATTCCAGATAAAAACAATAAACCAGAAAATATAAATGAGGAGATTCCAAACCCTTTGTAAATCAGTAAATGACTTGTCCAAGCTCCAACTTTACTGAGCCAGTTTTTGGTTTCTACAGTTCTATTTGTAAATTCTTTAAGAATACTTTGATCATTTTCACCTGTAAATAAATAGGAGAGTAGGGATACAAATAATAAGATTCCAAGAATTACTAAAAAACTTCCCAACACCAATCTCTGAGAATTGGTAAGGGTAAGATTAAATTTTGAGAACCGTTTATGGGTAGTTTTAGTTGTTGATTTTCTCGCCATTGCTCTTTCGGAGGTTTCAACAAAAATACAAATTACTAACGTTTATCCTAGTATATAGATACTGTTTTGTTTTTAACAATAGTTTACACCTAGTATATTTAAGTTCTGTGTATTTTTTAGTTCTTTGGTTCTAAGCGATTGGACTCAATGATCAAAGCTGTAACTCCTAATAAAACGATCCCACAAACTACATATAAATGTATTTTTTCAGGAACGTTTACAAACGATAATCCCACTCCAATGATAAGAACGCTCAACCCTGTTAATACTAAATATTTTCGTGCGATATGCGTTAATTTATCCGTATCAATTTTCTCTTTTTCTTCATTTGATAGGGTGTTATATCCAGCCAATAAATCGGGGTTATTTTTAACAAGAAGCCCTGCTAGAATTAAAATCACCCCAGTAATTAGACTACTATAAATCATAACACAATAAATATTATATCTCCAAATTTAATATTTCAACTTCGTAAAAACTATTTATATTTATCTAAATTTGAACTTGATTATTATATTATGGAAAAAGACTTAGGGAACTACCGTAAATCCTATGATAAAGGAGCACTTTTAGAAACAGCTATTTCAGACAATCCAATGGAGTTGTTTCAAAAATGGTTTCACGAAGTAGACACGCATTTCCAACAAGATGAAACCAATGCCATGACCATTTCAACGATTGGTTTAGATGGTTATCCCAAAAACAGAGTGGTTCTATTAAAAAAATATACTTTTGAAGGCTTTATTTTTTATACAAATTACGAAAGCGAAAAAGGAAAAGCAATCACTGCCAATCCAAATGTCTGTCTCTCGTTTCATTGGGCAGCTGCCGAACGTCAAGTCATTATTAAAGGAACTGCCGAAAAAATTGCGGAGAATCTGAGTGATGGTTATTTTGAATCGCGTCCTAAAGGAAGTCAATTGGGAGCGATTGCCTCAAATCAAAGTTCTGTAATAGAGAACAGAGAAGTATTGGAAACAAAATTAAAATCTTTAGAGGCGGAATACGAAAATAAAGAAATTACTCGTCCCGAATTTTGGGGTGGATTTATGGTGAAACCCATTGAAATTGAATTTTGGCAGGGGAGGGCAAACCGACTACACGACCGCATTCGCTATCAATTACAAGCAGATTGTTCTTGGAAAATAGAGCGTTTATCGCCTTAATTTAATTATGAAGTCTATCGTTTTTATTCGTCACGCAAAATCCTCATGGGAATACCAACTCCCAGATGAAAAACGTCCGCTTAACAAACGAGGTCTGTTTGATGCTGAATTTATGTCTTCTTTAGATATTGTAAAATCATTTCAACCTCAAGCTGTATTTTGTAGTACTGCGAAACGCACTCGACAAACCTGTGAGTTGTTCTTAAAAAATGCCATTTCTACAGAAACAGAAGTACATTATTCTGATCAGTTATATGATTTTAGTGGGGCAGGTTTAGAAGCTTTTATTAATGCGATAGATCCTCGTCTTTCAAACGTATTTATTTTTGGACATAACAACGCACTAACGAGCATTGTAAATCACAAAGGAGATCAGTACATAGTAAACATTCCTACTTGCGGGGTTGTGAAAATTAATTTCGATACGATCGACTGGAAGGACTGTACAGATGGGATTGTTGAATATAAGTTATTTCCTAAAAATCTAAATCCTTAGCAGACTAACTATCCATGAATGGATTTGGTGACGCTCAATGTTTTCATGATTTCGGCTTCAAATTCCAAGAGAGCCTCCCATTTTTGGTCTACTTCTTTTCGTTCGCCATATTGTCTTGCAAAGCCTAAAAAAGAGCTGTAATGATTTGCCTCGCTAATCATTAATTTTCTATAGAATTTAGCGAGTTTTTTATCTTCTAAATGTTCAGACAAGAGTCTGAAGCGTTCACAACTTCGAGCTTCAATCAATGCGGCAAGTAATAAGCGATGCACCAATTGAGTGCTGCGACTGCCTCCTTTTGGAAAAAACTGCAATAGTTTAGACACATAAGCATCTTTACGATCGCGACCTAAAGTGAATCCACGTTCTAAAATCAGGTCATGAACCATCTTAAAATGGCTCATTTCTTCTTCAACAAGCCCAATCATCTCTTGAACTAGTTCCGTATATTCAGGAAAACTTACGATCAATGAAATGGCAGTACTGGCTGCTTTTTGTTCGCAAAAGGCATGGTCTGATAAAATTTCTTCAATGTTTTTTTCAGCGATGTTTACCCATCTAGGGTCCGAAGGTAACTTTAATCCAAGCATACTTTATAAATCTAAATCAAAGGTTTTACGTAAAAGTTCAACGTGTTTATTTTTTTCCACTAATTTTTGATACTTATCTTCTGGGGTATAGGCGTATTGTTTTTCAAGAGTTTCATTGACAATAATGTCTAGGGTTATTGAAAAATTATTAACGGCTTTTCGTAAGTATTGTAACAATTCAAACTGCTGGCGTTCTACTTCGATTTTATTAGTCGTATTTGGAAACTCCAATCGAATGGTATTTTCGTTGATGAGCTTTGGTGTATCTATCTGAAGAATTGCTGCTAGGTTGTATTTTCCGTCTGCTTCTAATTTGGTTACAAAAATATTCCAAAATTTAATAAGTGTTTCAAAGTTAAATGGATCGTTTGGCAGGTCTTCTTCATCAACCTTGACTTCCATCAATTTAATTTGGTGTTCTTTTTTCTTTCGAATGCTGCTGAGCGACAGTCCCGAAGTTGGACGTTGTGCACTTTTAATAACGGGAACAGCTAGTTCCTTTTTAGGATAAGGTGCTTTTGGTTCTTCTACTTTTTGAGTAACTGAAGGGATTTCTTTTGATGGTTCTTCAGACGGTGTTTCTGAAGTCTCAACCGGTCGAGTGACTTTAACATCAGAAATATTTTTAGATCTAAAATAAGAGGCAGGAATTATGAATCCGCTAGGCTTTTTTTTTTCTCCATCAAAAGTGATAGAGGCAAGCTGCATGAGACAAAGTTCGACTAATAGTCGCTGGTTTTTACTCGTTTTATATTTGAGATCACAATCATTTGCAATTTCAATGGCTTGAATTAAAAAAGCTTGAGAAGTCGTCTCTGATTGAGTTTTGTATGTTATTTTTGTATCGTCACCAACTTCGAGTAATTCAATTGTTTGAGGGGTCTTACATACTAATAGGTCTCTAAAATGAGAGGCCAGTCCTGTAATAAAATGATGGCCATCAAATCCTTTGGAAAGAATGTGGTTAAAATGCAGTAGCAAATCTGGTATTTTGTTGGCTAAAATTAAATTAGTCGCTTCAAAAAAAGTGTCGTAATCTAAAACGTTCAGATTTTCTGTTACTGCTTTACGAGTTAGATTTTTTCCTGAAAAACTAACTATTCTGTCAAATATTGAGAGTGCATCTCTCATTGCGCCATCTGCTTTCTGAGCGATGATATGCAAGGCATCATTTTCGGCTGTAATTCCTTGTTCTTGAGCAATGACCTTAAGATAATCTTTAGCATCCGTAACGGTGATTCTTTTAAAATCAAAAATCTGACAACGGGATAAAATTGTTGGAATGATTTTGTGCTTTTCAGTAGTTGCTAAAATAAAAATACAATGTTTTGGGGGCTCTTCTAAGGTTTTTAGAAAGGCATTAAAAGCCGAAGGAGATAACATGTGTACTTCATCAATGATATATACTTTGTAGTTTCCAACTTGTGGTGGAATTCGAACTTGTTCTGTCAGGCTTCTAATATCATCTACAGAATTATTGGAAGCAGCATCTAGTTCAAATATATTAAAGGCGAAATCTTCATTCTCATGATCAGTACCTTTACTGTTGATCATTTTAGCGAGAATTCGAGCGCAGGTCGTTTTACCAACCCCTCTTGGACCTGTAAATAATAAAGCTTGGGCCAAGTGATTTTGATCGATGGCATTTTTTAATGTATTGGTAATAGCCGACTGACCAACCACATCCTTAAATGTTTGAGGTCTGTATTTTAATGCCGATACAATAAATGGTTCCATAAAAATCTTATTCAAACAAATTTAAAAATTCACAGCCGACTGTGTAAATTAAACCCTTGAAAATTAAAAGGAGTTATTAACAATTTATGTATTTTTGCCGCAAAGCAGATCGCCTTATCGCTGTTCGTTTTAAACGAAGGGAGGAAAGTCCGGACACCATAGTGTATTATAGTGGCTAACGGCCACCAGTCGTGAGGCTAGGAAAAGTGCAACAGAAAGAATGTACAGGTTAAGCTGTAGTGAAACCAGGTAAACTCTATAAGGTGCAATGTCATGTATATCAGTGCTTGAGCGCGACACGTGCGATGCTGAAGGGTAGGCAGCTAAAGTTTGCTGGTAACAGTAAACATAGATAAATGATAAGGGTCACATTTATGTGATACAGGATCCGGCTTATAGATCTGCTTTTTTTAATTTTCAAAAAAACTAAATCGATTCCCACCGTAGCCTTTCACTTCTGTAAATTGAGATGCAGAAGATAAGTCCGTGTGTTTTGAATGCTCTATAATAAGAACACCATTGGCTTCTAGGAGCTCATTTTCAAATACAAGTTCCACAATTCTTAAAAACTGTTCTAGATCAATTTCATATGGAGGATCGGCAAAAATTATTGTTGAAGGTTGTTTTGTTTTTTCTAAAAACGAAAAGACGTCTGCTTTCACTACTTGAATAGGCATTTCAAATTCTTCAGAGGTTTGCGAAATAAACTTCGTGCAATGAAAATTTTGATCTACAGCCACAATAGATTCCGTTCCTCGTGAAGCAAATTCATAGCTAATATTTCCAGTGCCAGAAAACAAATCTAGTACAGAGATGTCATGAAAATGATAGCGGTGGTTAAGGATATTAAATAGCGCTTCTTTAGCCATATCAGTGGTAGGCCGAACAGGTAATTTTTTTGGAGCCATTATCCGTCTGGCTTTAAACATTCCTGATATGATTCGCATTATAAACTATTTAGAAGAGTGAAATGTTTTGAACTCGCATTGTTGCTGTAAAGCATTGACTCATTTGGCAATAAACTAACGTGTCTTACATATTTGTATGCAATTTGATAAAGCGCATCATTTTCGTCTACAGAGCCCATGAGGACTAACGGGAATTCTTCGGGATTGAGTTGTAGTTGTTCCGCAGTAAATAATAGATAATAGATAAAATCTTCTTTTGTGTTGTATTCAAAACGATTGAAAAACTTTAATTTATTATTTTCAACCACAACGATTTCAAAATGTGAATCCTCAATGTTGATATACATTTTTAATAAATTTGAATTTTTTTCAAGCGTTAACAAACGGTTTAAGAGGATGGTAGCACTGTGTTTGTATTCAAAACTTCCAAAACGCTCAAAAATAAAGTTATTGATGTTCACTAATGGGACATAGACAACCATTATATCTTCGATTGTTAGAGCATCATAGGTAATAAAATCTGTTTTTAATATTCTAGTATTAAACTTTAGATAATCCACTAAATTACTTTCATCAAATAAAGGCTTAGGTACTAAAGTCGCTAATTCATTATCGTGGATGACTGTAACTCTACCAAATTGTTTTTGAAGTCCTTCTAAGCGATTAAAATTATGAATAAGGCGGTCTAAAAGTTCTTGAGGGGTTTGTTTTTTATCAAAACGAACGGACTCTAAAAATTCAATTTTTGAATCCATCGAGTTTAAAACAAAAAAAGAAAGTCCACTCAAGTTTACCTGAATGGACAATTCATATATAGAATCTGATATGTTATTGCTCGTTAGAATAATTTTTTGGCCAGTTTCCATTTGTGTTTATTTCATCCATAGACCCTACTTTAAGACTTGGTCCATTGACGCCTTCTACAGATTTAACTTCACATTCAAGATCTACAAAGTTTTTATCTTGATCAAATAAAAGTACTTTTTTAGAAACTGATGCTTCAAATACGGGGATATTAACACCGTTTTGCTCTAAAAGACCTGCTTTTAATTCAAACTTCTGACCATCTTCTAAGGTCGGAATATTCATCATTGTCTTATAACGTGGATCAGCTCCAAACAAAGAATCTTTTACTGAAACAAAATCAAGTGTGTCAATAATTACAATTTCTTTAGTTGTGTCAACACCATAAAGACGTGTTAGATTTTCATCTATGATAGTAGAATCTCTTCGTTGGGTGATGGTGAATTTTTCTGTTTCAATAAATTTAACCAGACTGTCCCAATTTGCTTGAAATTGACCTGTTACAGTTCTGTGTGCTAGTTCAGAATCCCTAATGTCTTTAAGGTTTTCGATCACTACTTTGTAACGCTTTTCTTTTAGCTTGTTAAAATTAATTTTCCCATAAATTGAAAAAATGAGAATGTAAGCCAAGTAAAAGCTAAGTCCATAAAGTCCTACGAGGATTAATGGTTTATATTTTTTTGGGTTGTATTTATCAATTAGATAAATTATTACAATTGCCAAAATAATGGCGAGAATGATTATTACAAAAGATTTCATATTTTTTATAAATTGTAATGAGACTTGACAAATCTACAATTTTTTTTTGTTCAATAAAGTGAATGTTACTAAAAATCATTTCTATATTTGAATAATTATATATCTTCACATAATCCAATGGATACAAATGATTTTTTTAGGTTACTAAAAACTAGTTTTCCTTTTACTCCAACTGCTAAGCAAGACATTGGTTTGCAGCAACTTTCTAACTTTATTTTTAGTAAGGTTGCTAATGAGCTCTTTGTTTTAAAAGGGTATGCTGGCACAGGAAAAACAACCATTATAGGGGTTCTTGTGAAAAACTTATGGAAAGCTGAGAAAAATGCAGTTTTGTTAGCGCCAACAGGAAGGGCGGCAAAAGTCATTAGCAACTATTCACAGAAAGAAGCGTTTACTATCCACAAGAAAATTTATGTTCCACGCTCTGAAAAAAACGGTAAAATTTCATTTGTACTCGCTCCAAATAAACATAAGAAAACGCTTTTTATCGTGGATGAAGCGTCCATGATTTCAGATATTTCCAATCAAGCAAAATTGTTTGGAACAGGTTCATTATTAGATGATTTGATCCAATATGTATATTCTGGATTTCAGTGCAAATTGTTATTAATTGGAGATACGGCCCAGTTGCCGCCAGTAAAGTTAGATTTGAGTCCCGCATTAAACGAATCAAATTTAGAACTGAATTATAATAAAGAAGTCCTTCGATTAGAGTTGGATGAAGTGGTGAGGCAAGGAGAAGACTCTGGGATATTGTTTAACGCAACTCATTTAAGAGAAGCCATTTCAAATTCATTTTTTGATTCTTTTGAATTCAATTTGAATGGATTCAAGGATATTGTTCGTTTAAACGATGGCTACGAAATTATGGACGCCATAAATGATGCTTATAGTAATTTAGGAAATGAAGAAACCGCTTTGATAGTGCGATCTAATAAACGTGCCAACCTCTATAACGAGCAAATTCGTTCCCGTATTTTATTTAATGAAAATGAATTAACTGCGGGTGATTTTTTGATGATTGTAAAAAATAACTACTTCTGGTTAAACCCCACCAGTGAGGCAGGGTTTATTGCCAATGGAGATATTATTGAGGTGTTAGAAGTTTTTAGTGTTAAAGAATTGTATGGATTTCGTTTTGCAGAAGTTAAAATACGCATGGTAGATTATCCTAAAATGCGTCCCTTTGAAACGGTTTTAATGTTAGATACTATAACTTTAGAAACACCCTCTTTGCCCTACGAAGAATCCAATAAATTATATCAAGAAATATTAAAAGATTTTGAAGACGAACCATCTTCTTACAAAAGATTCCTTGGGGTGAAAAAAAGCAAATACCTCAATTCGTTACAAGTAAAATTTTCTTATGCTATCACCTGTCATAAATCACAAGGGGGGCAATGGAATACTGTATTTGTAGAGCAGCCCTATTTGCCAAATGGCATCGATCGTGACTATTTGCGATGGCTCTATACAGCCATTACACGTGCTAAAGAAAAATTGTATCTTATAGGATTTCAAGACAATTATTTTGAAAGCTAATCTTCAGAAGATTCGCCATTATTCAAATTGCAAAAAAAAATGTATTTTTGTTCATCGATTAATCAATATAAATAACCTGAATCTAAATGAAAATAATAGCCATGATTCCTGCTCGTTACGATTCATCCCGTTTTCCAGGAAAACTAATGCAGGATTTAGGCGGTAAAAGTGTTATTCTTAGAACCTACCAAGCCACCATTAGCACCAACTTGTTTAGTGAAGTGTATGTAGTAACAGATAGTGAAATTATATCTGAAGAAATCAAAGCTCACGGAGGTAAAGTATTTATGAGTCAGAAAACTCATGAATCTGGAAGTGACCGTATTGCAGAAGCTGCTGAAGCTATGGATTGTGATATTGTAGTTAATGTTCAAGGGGACGAGCCTTTTACAGATAAAGAGAGCTTACAAAAAGTTTTGAACGAATTTAAAAACGATCCTGAAAAAGAAATTGATTTAGCTTCTTTAATGATCCACATTACAGACCCTGAAGAAATCCAAAATAAAAACGCTGTAAAGGTAATTGTAGATCAACGTCATTTTGCGCTTTATTTTTCAAGAAGTCCAATCCCTTTTTCTAGGGATAAAACAGTTGACACTAAATATTTTAAACACAAAGGCGTTTATGCTTTTAGAAAACAGGCGCTGCTGGATTTCACCAAACTTCCAATGCAAATGTTGGAAGCCTCTGAAAAAATTGAATGCATTCGTTATTTAGAATTTGGAAAAAAAATCAAAATGGTTGAAACTGATGTTCACGGGATAGAGATAGATACACCCGAAGATTTGATAAACGCCAACAACTATTGGAAGACAAATTAATTAATAAAATTAATATTGAAAAAGATAGACTTAACCACTTGGAATCGCAAAAACCATTTTAATCATTTTAATGCATTATTAAACCCTTATTTTGCTGTGACTATTCCTTTTGATGTGTCCTTAGCTTATAAGAAATCAAAGGCGACTGACTCAAGTTTCTTTGCCATTTATTTGCATGAATGTATGAAAGCAATTAATGCCGTTGAAAATTTCAAGTATAGGATTATAGACAACGAAGTCTTCGAATGCGATACAATCCATGCTTCTGCAACTCTATTAAGAGCCGATAACACTTTTGGCTTTAGCTTTATTAATTTCTCAGAAAACTTTAACGAATTTAATGCCAATATTCAAAAAGAAAAACAACGTATTAATGAGACTACAGATCTTTATCCCCCAGTTAATGGATTGAATTGTATTCATTGTTCTACACTGCCTTGGTTTTCTTTTACGTCCCAAAATGAACCCTTTTCTGGAGTTAAAGACTCTATACCCAAATTAGCATTTAGTAAAACCTACAAAGACAATAATTCATTATTGATGAATGTAGGGATCAGTGTCAACCATGCCTTAATGGATGGCTATCACGTTGGTCAATTTGCTGAACTATTTCAAAAAAACCTTAACCTCCCATAGTAAGTTACTGTGGATAAATACTACCATGTTATGAATATGAATTTTAAAAATTTCCCAATGGTTTCCAAAGTTGTCTTTGGTCGTGGAAGTTTCACCCAATTAGGTGAGATAATAACCCCTAAGCGGCAAAATGAAAGTGCTCCTTTTATTTTTCTTGTAGATGATGTATTTGAACACAATACGTTTATGATTGCAAAGATCCCTTTGCTATATAAAGATCAAATTATTTTTATTTCATCCAAAGAAGAACCCAAAACAACACAAGTAGATCAGTTAGTTGAAGATATTATTTTAAGTTCGAGTATATTACCTTCGGGTATTATAGGAATAGGAGGAGGAACCCTTTTAGATTTAACCAAAGCAGTCTCGTTGATGCTTACTAATAACGGTTCTAGTCAAGAATATCAAGGCTGGGATTTGATTAAAAATAAAGGAATTTATCATGTTGGAGTTCCCACAATATCTGGAACGGGTTCTGAAGTATCAAGAACAGCGATATTGACAGGGCCTACGATGAAATTGGGAATTAATAGTGATTTCACCCCTTTTGATCAAGTAATTTTAGATCCAGAACTTACATATGGAGTTCCAAAAAATCAATGGTTTTACACTGGGATGGATTGTTTTATTCATTGTATAGAATCGCTCACAGGCAAGTACATCAATTCATTTAGCAAAACCTATGGAGAAACCGCTTTGAATCTTTGTAAAGAAGTCTTTTTGGATACTTTGAGTCTAGAAGAAAGTCAAGACAAGCTAATGATGGCTTCTTGGCATGGAGGAATGAGTATAGCATATTCTCAGGTTGGTGTTGCCCATGCACTAAGTTACGGATTGTCTTTTTTGTTAGGTATCAAACATGGGATTGGAAATTGTATTGTTTTTGATCATCTTTCTGAATTTTATCCTGAAGGGGTCAAATTATTTAAGATGATGAAGGCTAAACATAATATTTCATTACCACAAGGAGTTTGTGCAAACCTGACAGACAAACAATTTAACATCATGATTGATGTTTCTTTAAGTCTAGAGCCACTATGGGAAAATGCTATAGGAAATGATTGGAAAACTAAAATAACAAGATCTCGTTTGAGGGAACTATATTCAAAAATGTAACAATGCAGAGACTATCAAAATTTATATACCACCGCTTATTAGGGTGGAAATTAACAGGCTTTAAAAATTTTGATTCTGTAAAAAAAGCGGTCATTATTGCGGCTCCACACACCAGTTGGCATGATTTTTATATTGGGATACTTTTAAGAGCCTCATTAAAGTTGAAATCTCATTTTGTTGGAAAGGAAGCATTATTTAACCCGTTTACGGGCTGGTTTTTCAGGGCACTTGGTGGTGCTCCTGTAAGGCGTAATGCAAATGAAAAACAGGTAGATACTATTGCACGATTGTTTGAAAATAGAGAGGTATTTCGTATGCTTTTAGCACCAGATGGCACCCGTAAAAAAGTAGAAACTTGGCGAACAGGTTTTTATTTTATTGCCAAAAAAGCTAATGTTCCTGTTGTAATGTTATCTTTTGATTTTGAAAACAAAGAAAATAGGTTTTCAGAACCCTTTTATCCTACAGATGATGTGGAGGCAGATTTTAAATTTATGCGGGCATTTTTTGAAGGGATTAAAGGAAAAATACCAGAATTCTCTTAGTTACTCTTGCATGGTGTGATACACAAACTGTACGTCATCGTCTTCTTCTAATTTCTCTAAAAGTTTTTCAACATCAGCGATTTGATCTTCATTGAGGGGTTTGGTAACTTGAGGAATTCGTTCAAATCCAGAAGATAGGATTTCAATATCACGTGCTTCTAACTCAGATTGTATGGCTCCAAAACTCTCAAAAGGAGCATAGATCAAAATACCATCATCATCGATGAAAACTTCTTCAGCACCAAAGTCGATAAATTCAAGTTCTATTTCGTCAACATCTAACCCTTCAGAATTGATTCGGAAATTACAAGTACGATCAAACATAAAAACTACTGAGCCTGATGTCCCTAAGCTTCCATTACATTTGTTAAAATAACTTCTAACATTGGCTACTGTACGCGTATTATTGTCTGTGGCTGTTTCAACTAGTACCGCTATTCCATGAGGCGCATAGCCTTCAAACAACACTTCTTTATAATCCCCTTGACTTTTGTCACTAGCACGCTTTATAGCGCGTTCAATGTTGTCTTTGGGCATATTAACAGCCTTACCATTTTGAATGACTGCTCTTAATCGAGAATTGCTATCTGGATCCGCCCCCCCTTCTTTGACAGCCATAACGATGTCTTTTCCAATTCGTGTGAACGCCTTGCTCATTGCAGACCAGCGTTTCATTTTTCTTGCTTTGCGAAATTCAAATGCTCTTCCCATAGGTTTTAGTATATTCTAAATATTGTGTAACAAAAATAAAAATGATAGAACGAAAAACAAGTATAAACACACTTAAAACATTAAAACATATTTTCAAAGAGTTCCAAACTATACATTTGAAGGTGTTTTGGAAGAGGGTTTTCTTTTGGTAAAACAGCCAAGTATCGCTCGTCATTGGTTGTGTAAACCAATTTAAAGCGTGGATTTTTAGCGCCAATTTTTGAAACTAAATCTTTGATAAATTCGTCGTGATGTACCAAATCCTTACTTCCTAAATGAAAAACACCATATTTCTTTCGATTGATAATATAATGTACTTGTTGGGTTACCTTCTTGTCTGAAATGACATTCATTATCAGATTTGGAAAAAGTTCTATAGGGCTGTCTAGCTCGAGATGTAATTTAAGTTCATCAATCCTTGGAGACGGTACTCCAAAAACCATCGGCAAGCGTAAAATCGCCACTTTTTTTGGAGGAAGTTTTAAGAACAATTGCTCAAGTCTAATTTTAAAATGTCCGTAAATACTGTTACTAAGAGTGGTGTCATTCTCATAACTTGGAAATTTACTGTAGGCATCAAATACATTTGCAGATGATAAAAACAGTATTTTGCATTTTTTTTGAGAAGACACATACTCAAAAACATGTTTATGTGCAGTTAATTGCGCCGAAAAATCCCCTCTTAGAGCAGAAATGATAATGGTTGGTTTTACCAGATTCAGGATTTCGAAAACATCATCTTCCTCAAAATCATAATTAAAAAATTGTTGATTATTTTCTAGTGCTAAAAGCGGTGTCCGATAGGTTCCAAATGTTTGATAATAGGAGTGGAGTTCTTTATAAATGGCACTTCCTAAATAGCCACTGACACCTAATATTAAAATGCGGTGTTTTTTTGATGTAGCCATATTTAAGTTTTAGTTATTTCTTGTAAAAAGGAAGTTTTACAACTTTGGCTGGCACTTTTTGCTTTCGAATAGCGATGCGAATTTCAGTACCGACAGATGCATGACCCGACAAGACATACCCCATTCCAATTCCTTTTCCTAGCGAAGGTGCCATGGTTCCTGAAGTAACTTTTCCAATTTCGTTTCCATGAGCGTCTTCAATACTGTAATCCTTTCTTGGAATGCCACGCTCTAATAATTCAAAACCAACCAATCGTCGTTTTGGACCTTGCTCTTTTTCTAATTTTAGTGCTTCAGAATTTGTAAAGGGTTTTGTAAACTTAGTAATCCACCCCAATCCAGCCTCAATAGGAGAGCTATGGTCGTCAATATCATTTCCATAAAGATAATAACCCATTTCGAGTCGTAAGGTATCACGAGCTGCTAATCCGATCGGTTTAATTCCAAAAGAAGCTCCTGCTTCAAATACCCGATGCCATACTTGTTTGACCTCTGAATTTTTACAGTAAATTTCAAAGCCACCACTCCCAGTATATCCTGTTGCAGAAATAATGACATGCTCAATGCCTGCAAAATCGGCTATCTCAAAATTATAAAACCCAATAGAAGCCAAATCAACACTGGTCAATGACTGCATTGCTTCCACTGCTTTGGGGCCTTGAATGGCTAAGAGTGAATAGGCGTCGCTCATATTTTTCATTTCAGCACCCATTGAATTTTTGGACGCAATCCACTCCCAATCTTTTTCAATATTACTGGCATTGACGACTAGTAGATAAGTTTCTTCTTTAACTTTATATATGATTAGATCATCGACAATACCGCCTTTATCATTTGGTAAACAACTGTATTGCGCTTTTCCGACTGTTAGTATCGAGGCATCATTGGAAGAAACCAATTGAATCAAATCTAATGCATGTGGGCCTTCGATAAGAAATTCCCCCATATGAGAAACATCAAAAACACCAACGCCGGTTCTAACAGTTTCATGTTCTGCATTAACCCCTTCATATTGAACGGGCATATTGAATCCTGCAAAAGCCACCATTTTGGCGCCTAAAGCTTCGTGAGTTGATTGGAGTGCAGTACCTTTCATAGTTAATTAAATTTATAGCATGACAAATCTAATCAAAAATAGGAACCGAAATGGTTTAAAGCTGTGTTAAAAATGCTTTAAATTCTGAATAGTCCTTAATATCAGTAGCCACTTTTTGTTTGTCTATGACAGATTGTATTTGTGGAGGCAACGGAATTTCAGCATCAATAACTTCCTTAACAACATCTAAAAACTTGGTTGGATGGGCAGTTTCTAAAAACACACAATGTGCTTGTGGATTGGTTTTTAAATAATATTGACACCCTAAGTAACCAACAGCACCATGTGGATCGGCAATATAATTAGTGGTTTTATAAATCTCATCCAATGCTTGTTTTGTTTCGTCATCTGTGAAGCTGTAAGAAGATAGATTAGATTTTAAAGTTTCAAAGTCGTTTTTATAAATGGCTTGAATACGGATAAAATTACTAGGATTCCCAACGTCCATCGCATTGCTCACTGTCTGAACCGACGGTTTTGGGTCGTAAGAATTGGATTCTAAAAATCGGGTCACCACATTATTCTCGTTATTTGAAGCAATAAAATGTTTGATGGGTAAGCCCAATTTTTGGGCAACCATTCCGGCACATACATTTCCAAAGTTTCCACTTGGAACCGAAAATACTATATCTTTTGCACTGTTTTTAAGTTGCTTGTATGCAAACATAAAATAAAACAGTTGGGGAAGCCATCGTGCCACATTGATAGAATTTGCTGATGTTAATTGCATAATAGAAGTGAGTTCATCGTCTAAAAATGCTTTTTTCACCATGTCCTGACAATCGTCAAAAGTTCCTTCCACTTCGAGGGCGGTAATGTTCTGACCTAAAGTTGTCAATTGTTTTTCTTGGATATTACTGACTTTTCCGCTTGGGTATAAAATCACCACTCGAACCCCTTTAACTCCTAAGAATCCATTGGCAACCGCGCCTCCGGTATCGCCAGAAGTAGCGACTAAAACAGTGACTTCATTGGAATTATTCTTATTAAAATAACCTAAACAACGCGCCATAAAACGTGCTCCAACATCTTTAAAAGCCATCGTTGGACCGTGAAATAATTCGAGTGTCGAAATAGATTCTGTCAGGTTTACAACTGGAAAATCAAAATTAAGGGTTTCCGAGACGATCGTTTTTAAAACATCTTCAGGAATTTCTGGACTTACAAATTGTTTGATTGCTTGAAACGCGATATCTTCATTCGAAAGATTTTCGATATTCTCAAAAAAAGAAGCTTCTAAAGGAGTGATGCTTTCCGGGAAGTATAAGCCTCTATCTGGAGCAAGACCTTTGATGACTGCCGTTTCAAAAGTGGTATCCGGGGCTATATTATTTAAACTATAATAGTTCATTGTTGACTTTTAATTTAAGTGTTTGATACCTTCTAAATTTATTTTTGAAACATAAATTTCAAACGGTATGTTTTGGTTTTGATAGGTTTGTCTTATCGCTTTTTCTATTTCTTTAGCGTTAGATTCTGTTTTACATAAACTAAACACAGAGGGTCCTGAACCCGAGATGCCAGTCCCTAAAGCTCCATTTTTTAAGGCTGTATTTTTAATCTCTTCAAATCCCGGAATGAGTTGACTTCTAAATGGTTCCACTACCACATCTTTTAAAGAGCGACTGATTAAATTGTAATCATTGGTATGCAATCCATGAACAAAACTCCCAACATTAGACCATTGGGTAATGGCCTTTTTCAAAGTAATTATCTCGGGAAGTATTTTTCGAGCATCTGCTGTTTTTATTTCAATTTGAGGGTGAATAACCACTGCAAACAAATCAGGTGGTGTTGGTATTTGAAGAATTTCTAAAGGGTTTAAACTCTTCACAAGTGTAAAACCTCCAAAAAGGGCAGGAGCAATATTATCGGCATGCTCACTTTGACTGGCTACGGCTTCACCTTTCATGGCAAATGCTGTCAGCTCTGTTTTAGAATAGGGGTTTCCAAGCAATACATTCATTCCATACACACTCCCAACAGCACTCGCAGAACTGCTGCCAACGCCACTTCCGGGTTTGATGTGTTTGTATATTTCAATTTCAAAACCACAATCTGGGTTTGCTGCCTCATACATAGCCAAAGCCGACACCCCAGCAACATTTTTTTCAACTTCAAACGGAAGGTCATAGCCTTCAATTTTTGTAATTCTAATCCCTTTTTCTTCGGTTTTACGAACCACCATTTCATCACCAATAGAATCTAGGCAAAACCCAAGAACATCAAATCCACAAGATACATTTGCAACAGTTGCCGGAGAAAATAGTTTAATTTCGTTCATTAATGCGTATTTGAAATTCTAATAATATCTGCAAATAATCCAGAAGCTGTTACTTCAGAACCTGCGCCAGCCCCTTTGATGATCATAGGTTGGTCGCTATAGCGATTGGTATAAAACATTACAATATTGTCTTTTCCTTCTAGGTTGTAAAAAGGATGTCCGACAGGTATTTCTTTCAATCCTACTTTAGACGCACCGTCCTTAAATTCTGCAACATATTTCAATTGACAGTTGTTCGCTTCTGCAGATTGAAATAATTTTTGAAATAAAGATTCGTTCTTTTTTAGAGTTTCATAAAAAGCATCTACAGTTTTAGCTTCCATGCATTCTTTTGGTAAAAACGCTTCATTTTCAATGGCGTCCATTTCTAACATCTCTCCGCTTTCTCTAGCTAAAATTAATAATTTTCTGGCAACATCAACACCACTTAAATCAATTCTAGGATCTGGTTCAGTAAACCCTTCTGCTTGTGCTTGTTTTACCACATCGTGAAAGGTCGTGTTTTTATTGAAATTATTAAAGATAAAATTCAAGCTTCCAGAAAGTACCGCATTGATGGATGTAATTTGATCTCCTGACATAATTAAATTTTTCAAGGTATCAATGACTGGCAAACCTGCTCCAACATTTGTTTCGAATAAGAATGGCACATTGTATTTATGTGAAAGTTGTTTTAATTCTTTGTAGTTTTCAATGGCACCGGAACAGGCAATTTTGTTACAGGCTACTACAGCGATGCTTTGTTTTAAATAATGTGCATAAGTGTTGGCTACTGCTTCATTGGCTGTAATATCTATAAAAACAGAATTTCTTAGGTTTAATTTTTTAGACGCTTCAAAAAAGGCCAACGGCTCTGTTGGTTGTCCGTTATTTAAATCAGACTCCCAGTTGGATAAGTTGATTCCACTGTCGTCAAACACCATTTTTTTTGAATTGGAAAGTCCTGCAACTTTAATATTGATTTTAAGGTTAGACTTTATGTATTTTTTTTGCTGTTTGATTTGATCAATGAGAGATTTTCCTACATTTCCAACCCCAGCAATAAATAAATTCATTTGCTTGGTTTGTTCTTCAAAAAACTGTTCATGTAAAGAGTTTAAGGCTTTTTTTACATCCGATTCGGCAATTACCGCTGTAATGTTTCTTTCGGATGCTCCTTGTGCGATGGCTCTTATATTAACGTTGTTTTTACCTAGAGTACTAAACATTTTTCCGCTAATTCCTTGATGGCTTTTCATTTTATCGCCCACCACTGCAACAATAGACAAGTTAGGCTCAATCACCAAGGGGTCAATTTTAAATAAAGAAATTTCATTTTCAAATTCTTTATCAATCACTGCTTTAGCAGACAGGGCATCGTTATCTGAAATTCCAATACAAATGGAATGTTCTGAAGACGCTTGAGTAATGATGATCACATTTATTTTGGAGTGTGCCAAGGTTTCAAACAAACGTTTAGAAAACCCAGGAATTCCAACCATTCCATTTCCTTGGAGTGTCAGTAAGGATACATTATTGATGTTGCTAATTCCTTTGATTGGGAACTGCGACCCATTTTCTACAATTTTAGTAATCAATGTACCTGGATCTTCAGGTGCCAAGGTGTTTTTTATGAGTAAAGGAATGTCTTTTCTTAAGACAGGCTGCACAGTGGGTGGATATAATACCTTGGCTCCAAAGTGCGACAATTCGATGGCTTCTAAATAGGATAGTTTGTTAATAGGTCTTGCGTGTTTGACCATTTTAGGATTGGTTGTAAACATTCCACTGACATCGGTCCATATTTGTAAAACACTTGCATTGAGTGCCGCCGCAAGAATTGCAGCAGTGAAATCTGATCCTCCACGTCCCAAAGTTGTTATTTCGTCATTTTCAGATTTTGATATAAATCCTGGTAAGATGGTCACTATTTTTTGATTACTCTCAAAATAGGTCGTGATATTGGCATTTGTTTCCTCAAAATTAACCGCTGCATTCGTAAAATTGGAGTCGGTTACAATTAGATTCTGTGAATTTTTTAGTTGAACATTGACTCCTTTAGACTTGATGGCTTCATATATGATTAAAGACGAAATCAATTCTCCAAAACTCAGAAGTTTATCGGTTGTTTTTGGTGACAGTTCGTTGATTAAATACACCCCATCTAATAGTTTTTCCAGTCTTGATAAATGCTCTAAAACAATATCGGTGGTGGCTTCATGGACTTCGCCACTTAGTAAGCCATCAATCACCTCAATATGTTTTAATCGTAAGGCTTCAAAGTCTTCCTTGTAACTGAGGTCTTTATGAATGGCTTTATTGGCTGCAATGAGTAATTTATCCGTAATTCCTCCAACGGCAGAAACGACTACTACAATATTTTCAGAGGCCGATTCTTGCTTAACGATCTTTATGACTTTGGATATATTTTTTGAAGAACCTACAGATGTTCCTCCAAATTTTAAAACTTTCATTGTTTTTATTTTTTATTTTTATTGGAAACTATTGCTTTGGTGTAAACAATATAAATAGAAGCGGAATTATATAATAACAAACCCCATAAGGGTGATAATAATCGTACAAATTATTACAAAAGGTGAATTCATTTGGAAAGATTCCATGGAAAAAAAGTTTGTAGAACTCGTTGAGTGTTGCATTATATGTTTTTTTAATAACTCTCAAAAGTATCAATTTCAGATGCAATAAAAAATTAATACATTAATTTTACAAATTATGGAATTTAGAGGGTATATATTTTTAATAATAAAGTTAAAACCAACTATTATTGAATTTTTATCAATAGCTTAATAAATACAATTTTTAATCTATTCCCAAGTGATTTAAATGTTCATGACTGTTTAATAAATAGTTGTTGAAATACTTGTTTTTTATATGTTTACAGCAATCTTATTGTTAATTTTGCAATCATAACTTTTTGAAAAAAAATATACATGCAACGCGACGAACAAATTTTTGAATTAATTGAAGCTGAAAGAGATCGTCAAATCAACGGAATTGAATTGATTGCTTCTGAGAATTTTACAAGTGACCAAGTGATGGAAGCTACCGGATCTGTACTGACCAACAAATACGCAGAAGGGTATCCTGGGAAGCGTTATTATGGAGGCTGTGAAGTAGTAGATGAAGTAGAGCTTATTGCCATAGATAGAGCCAAAACACTTTTTGGTGCAGCTTGGGCAAACGTACAACCCCACTCGGGAAGTCAGGCCAATACCGCGGTATTTCATGCGTGTTTGAAAGTAGGTGATAAAATCTTAGGTTTTGATCTTTCTCATGGAGGGCATTTAACTCATGGATCGCCTGTTAATTTTTCTGGACGTTTATACGATCCCGTTTTTTATGGTGTTGAGAAAGAAACAGGGGTTTTGAATTATGACAAAATTCAAGAAATTGCAACCAAAGAACAACCAAAACTTATCATTGCTGGAGCCTCTGCTTATTCTAGAGATATAGATTACAAACGTTTTAGAGAAATTGCGGATAGCGTTGGTGCACTTCTTTTAGGCGATATTTCGCACCCTTCTGGATTGATCGCTAAAGGTATTTTAAACGATCCTTTACCGCATTGTCATATTGTGACCACAACCACACACAAGACCTTAAGAGGGCCTAGAGGTGGATTGATCATGATGGGGAAAGATTTTGAAAACCCTTTTGGAATTACACTAAAATCTGGAAAAGTACGCATGATGTCTTCTTTACTTGATTCTGCTATTTTTCCTGGAAACCAAGGCGGGCCTTTAGAGCATGTGATTGCTGGAAAAGCGATTGCTTTTGGAGAAGCATTGACCGATGAGTTTTTAAATTATATCCTACAAGTTAAAAAGAATGCAGACGCCATGGCAAAAGCATTTGTAAAACGAGACTATCATTTAATCTCTGGTGGCACCGACAACCATATAATGTTGATTGATTTAAGAAATAAAAATATTACTGGAAAAGATGCCGAACAAGCCCTTGTAAAAGCAGATATCACGGTGAATAAAAACATGGTGCCGTTTGATACGCAGAGCCCTTTTGTAACGTCTGGTATCCGAGTAGGAACGCCTGCCATTACCACTCGTGGTTTGGTTGAATCCGATATGGAAACAGTAGTAGAGCTTATTGATCAAGTACTTAATAACCATGAAGATGAAGCAAAACTCGAAGCGATTTCAGAAGAAGTGAACGCACTGATGAGCCACCGTCCTTTGTTTGCGTAAGCACTTATAAATCATATAAAATCTAACCTCTTAATTTGTATTGGGAGGTTTTTTTGTGCTTTCAACTTTTTCGCCTGCTGATCCTTAAAAGAGAATGTGTTGGTAGTCCACAATGTAGGTGTAAATGAAAGAAGGAGTTTTCGATTTGTGATTAATCCTCAAACTCCGTGGCATTGTAAGCGCCTAAATCGGGTGGGGAGGTGCGTGTGGTGTTTGTGAGGTCCACGTTCAGGTTTCCAGCTGTAATTCCAGCCCCTTCCGCAGGAGATCCAATTGGAATGTTCAATTGGTTGTTAGAGGGGTCTAAGAACTGAGGGGCGTTGTTAAATAGCACATTTTCATAGTGATCTGTATTGCTGAAATCGTATTGGGGTTCTGAATAAAACCCTGTTGGATCGTCAAAACGAATCAAACTGTTGGTGAATTTAAAATTAAAAACGTCTGAAGTTTCTTTTTCCAACAACAGTTCTGGATTGTCATTTCCATAAACAATACAATTGGTGAAATTTGCAGATTCTAAAGGATTTGTAAAAACGTTGTTTTCGGCATCGATAATGAAGTTGTTCAGTAAGAGTGCTGGAAATTGTCTAAAACTATTGGACCAATAATTGGTGATAGTCGAATGTGTAAAATTATAATTGCCACCGTAGGTCCCTGCAAAAGAGGACACTCCGCTAATATTAAGCACAACATTTTCTGCATTAATGGAAGTCCCACGACCTAAAATTCCAAAATTACTGGAGTTATAAATTTGTGAATTAGTAATCACGAGTTTTGTAGGGTCGTCTTGATTGCCATCACTTAAAATACCCACCGTTCCATTTTTTATGGTCGCATGATTGATGCTGTTGTTGGTACTGCCATTTAATAACCAAATCGCTTCCCATTGTCCAGGGATGTCTTCGTACAGAGGTTCCAAACGATCGCCTTGAATGATGATTTCATTCTCCAAAATTTCGGCATCTAAACTTGGCAATCCATTGATATGTATAGAAGCATTATCTGTAATCAAAAGTCCTGAATTGGCATGAAAATGTACACGGGCACCAGGGTTCATATCCAGTGTTTTTCCGCCTGCAACAGCTGCATAGCCATAAATAACATAAGGTTTTTCATTGGTGAATGTTAGTTCGGTATCTTCTAAAAAACGACCTTGCACGTTGGTTTCATCGTCAACACCATCGCCATCGACATCAAAAATGAGGGTTTCCACGACACCATTGGCATCTTTGTTTGGATAGATAAATACAGCATCTTTTACCAAAGTGACCAATTCTACTTTTTGAGTGTTCGGACCTGTTCCAAATTCAATGGCATCGGTGTATAAAAACTGAGTTTCATTAGTTACTAAAGGCTGAATATCAATGGTCGTTTCTATAAACACAAACATACTGTCTTGTGCCAGAAGTTCTACATTTTCAAATTCTTTTCCGACCAAAGTTCCAGTGCCAAGCATGCCATCGACATTCATGCGGTATTTGGACGATTGCCCTTTACTTAATTTTAGTGACGGAATAAGAATATCATTATCAGAGTTGTTATACACTTTAAGGGTATAGGTGCTAGAGCCTATATTTGTAAAAACAGTATCTAAATAAACGGTGTCTTTAGAGAAGCTCAATTGACCTGTACTAGGTGTAAATTCAAAATCTTGACGGCAAGAACTCCAGAAAATGAGAGTAAAAAAACTGAATATAAAATATAGGGAGCGAATCATGTGGTGTACTGTTTTCGGTAAAAATATAACTTTTCAAACTAATATATATTGTTGTGATTATTTAATTTATCTAAACACCGCAGCAATTTCTGACGTAATTCGTTTTGGTTTTTTACTCAGTGTATCCAATAAACACCAAGTGGTTTCAGATTTGACAATCAATTTTTGACTGTCCTTATGATGCATTTCAACAATCCGAGTAGAGGTCACGCCTTCCGATCGCGTCACATAGGTTTTGAGGTGGATTTTATCGTTGAGTTTGGCAGCAGATTTATAATTAATATGATGACTCAATAACACCCATATATGCTCTTCTTGTTGGAGTGGAGTAGTGGCAGATTCCCAATGCGTCTTGGCAATATCTTGAACCCACTGCACATAGCGCACATTATTTACATGCATTAAGTCGTCTAAATCGTCTGCAACTACAGTCCGAGTGGCTTCAAATAGTTTCATTAATTTTCAATGATCTTAACTTCAAACAGTTTATCCCAACGTTTACCAGTCACAAACAAGGTTTTTGTTTTTGGGTTGTAGGCCATACCATTCAAAACATCCAAACCTTGGTGTTTGGTGACCTTGGATTTCAAGGCTTTAAAATCAATGACCGCTTCAATGGCTCCATTTTGTGGGTTGATAATGGCCACTCCATTTTTTTGATAGCGATTCGCATAAATTTTTCCATCCACCCATTCCAATTCATTGAGGTTTGTCAATTTTCCCTTATTAGTGTAGGCTTGTAAAGAGCCTTCTTCGGCAAGCGTTTTAGGGTTCAAAAACCACAAATATTCAGAGCCATCAGACTTGTAAAATTTTTGTCCGTCGTTACACAGTCCCCAACCTTCTTTACTTTGTCCATAATTGAAGGTTTCTATCTGTTCAAAACTATTGACATCATACACCAAACCACGGCCTTCTTTCCATGTAAGCTGATAAATTTTATCATTTAATACCGAAAGACCTTCTCCAAAATAAGCGTTGCTTAATTGTATGTTTTTGAGAACGGCTCCATTTTTATAATCGAGTTTTCTCAGTTTAGATTCACCGTATTGCCCTGTACTTTCATAAAGTTCCCCTTTGTGAAACTCAAGTCCTTGGGTGTAAGACGTGATGTCGTGTGGATAGGTGTTTACAATTTCATAAGTATATATTTTTGGTGAAAATGAGTTTACTACGATGACTTTTTTGAGTACAACTTCAAATTTGTCATCATAAAATACTTTGGCTTTTATGAGTTTTTCTCCTAAAGGCATTGCTGATAGGTCTACAGAGGTATTTATTTTTTTTGTATCCAAAGTCAATTGTATAGAGTCAAAATCTCTGTTATTTGGATTTAGTAGCTCAATAGAAAGCGTTTCAGCATTGGAGATAATGTTTGTTTCACTGTTTGTTTTGATTGAAAAGTTAGATTTGGTAGTTGTGCCGCAAGCAGCGATCAAAACGCTAAGTCCAATGAATGTCAATAGTTTGTAGGAATGCATAGTGCAATTAAATTTTTCAGCAATTTATTTATTTATATTCAGTTAAAAAAATCATTGTGTGAATATTAAAACTTTGTATCTTTGCAGAGGCAAGTCCTACACAACTAGCTCCTGTTGAATCCTCCAGGGCGGGAACGCAGCAAAGGTAAATGGTTGTAGCAGTGTGATGTAGGTAGCTTGCCTTTTTTTGTACCTCATTGTTTCCATAAATCTTCCTATCTTTATCTTCTTATAACACAAAAATCAATGGCAAAAGTTGTTTTAATTACGGGAGGTTCTTCAGGAATCGGAAAATCGGTAGGGGAGTTTCTAACCAATAAAAAATATACGGTTTATGGAACCAGTCGATTTTCTGAAAATCATACCAATTCAAAGTTTCCAATGATCAAATTAGATGTCACCAATACAGAATCTATTTCTGAATGTGTTTCTGAATTAATTTCTAAAACGGGTCAAATTGATGTATTGATTAATAATGCAGGCGTTGGGATTACAGGACCATTAGAAGAAATTCCGATGGAAGAAATGAAACGGAATTTTGAAACAAATCTTTTTGGACCTATAAATATGATCAACGCCGTGTTACCACATATGCGTGCTCAAAAATCGGGACAAATTTTAAATATCACTTCAATAGCGGGCTATATGGGATTGCCGTTTAGAGGAGTCTATAGTGCGAGTAAAGGCGCTTTGGAGTTGATTACAGAATCGTATCGTATGGAGCTGAAAGCCTTTAATATATCAATGAGTAATATTGCACCTGGCGATTTTGCAACCAATATTGCTGCTGGACGTTACCACGCGCCTGTTTTAGAAGATTCCCCTTATAAACTAGCCTATGGAACCACTTTAAAAACGATGGATTCCCATGTCGATTCTGGTGAAAACCCATTGATATTAGCGGAGGTCATTCATAGAATTATAATTTCTAAAAACCCAAAAATACATTATAAAGTGGGGGCTTTTCTGCAGAAGTTTTCTGTGGTGCTAAAACGTATTTTACCTGATTTATGGTATGAAAAACTCTTAAGTAGTTTTTATAATATATAGTATCCTCTATTATTTTTTTACAATAAAAAGCCTTCAAGAGTGAATAATATAGTAATTTTACAATCATTAATATAAACCAAAAATAATCATGAAATTTTTTATTGACACAGCTAATTTAGATCAAATTAAAGAAGCACAAGACCTTGGTGTTTTGGACGGAGTAACTACCAATCCATCCTTGATGGCTAAAGAAGGAATTACTGGGGCAGAAAACATTTTAAACCATTACAAAGCGATTTGTGCGATTGTCGAAGGCGATGTGTCTGCAGAAGTTATTTCTACAGATTTTGATGGCATGGTTAAGGAAGGGGAGGCGCTTGCTGCTCTTCACCCCCAAATTGTGGTTAAACTTCCAATGATTAAAGATGGAGTCAAAGCATGTAAATATTTTAGTGATAAGGGAATTAGAACCAATGTAACCTTGGTCTTTTCACCAGGACAAGCTTTATTGGCAGCCAAAGCAGGTGCAACTTATGTATCGCCGTTTATTGGACGGTTAGATGATATTTCTACTGACGGTCTAAATTTAATTGCCGAAATACGTCTAATATATGATAATTACGGCTTTGGGACTGAAATTTTAGCGGCTTCTGTGCGTCATACGATGCATGTGATTGACTGTGCTAAATTAGGTGCCGATGTCATGACGGGTCCTTTAAGTTCTATAGAAGGCTTGTTAAGACACCCACTTACAGATAGTGGTTTGGCTAAATTTTTAGAAGATTATAAGAAAGGGAATTAATTATTTAATTTCAATTGATACCATTAAAGCTGAAGGAAACTTCAGCTTTTTTATTTATAAGTTTTAAGAAGTGTTTCAAATTCAGGATCAAACAAATCCGCAGTTGCGTTTAGAATCATCCCTTTAGAATCTACAATCAATACCTTTTTGATATAGTTGATTGCCAAACGCTTTTTCGCATAAGAAGGATCTGCAAAGCGGTACTCGTTATTGATTTTAAACTGATTTCCAAAAATCATATTTTTCCAAACATAGGTATGCATTGAGTTGATATTTATGGAAACGATATCTATAGTAGGGAACTTTTCTTGTAAGGTTTTAACTTTAATATGACTGTTTTCAAAATGGTAACGACTGGCATTGTCCCAAAAATAGATCAACGTTGTTTTGTCAAATATCGTATTAACATTCACAGTTTCGTTTGTGTGATTGATCACTTCAATCGCTGGAAGTGGATAGCCCGGTTGTAATCCTTGTGCGTTTTTAAACAAGTCTTTGATGTATTTTTTATCTTTCTGATTGGTACTTTTGTCTAAAAAAGATTGATACAAAATATAACTCTGATCAATTGATTTTGAGTTGGAAATAAAGTTACGCGTGGTGTATTTTAATAAATTATTTTTAATCATCGTATTCGTCACCAGACTGTCAATGAGCTGTAGTTTACGAGTGGTGTAGTCTAATTTATGCTTATCTAAGTTAAACTCCTTATTGGATGTTGTTAGTTGTTCTATAGCTAGATTGTTAATGTGGGGGAATAAAAAATTATAGTAAGGATAAAAGTCTTTTAAGTCGATGTCGTTGTAAACAATCTCTTTTCTGAATTCATAAAAACTGGAAGGAAGTTTTTTGAAATTACTAAAACTATTAACTCCAAAATGACGAAATGGATACAATTCTTTACGTGTGAAATAATGGTACTTTATACTCGACAACGCAACTTTTTTAAAGAGATCTGAATTTGTATTTATTTTTAAAAACGATTCCAAGTCACGGCAGTTTTTAGATATATAAGATTCAATACTTTGATGGTAGGCTTCGGGTGATTTTGCATAGTCACCATTTGTTTCACTCCCTTCTTTTTCTAATTTTAGTAAAAGATTAATAAGGTAATTGTTTTTTTTAGCTCCAGTGCCATTGAATACAATCGATTCGTCAAAATCATGCGTATTAATGTGCATCATAACACTATCGTTATTTTCCAGCAAAAGAGATTGGTGTTTTCCTCCGTGAACAAGTGAATGAATACCTGGTTTAAAGTTGGTAAAGTAGTGTGAAAATCTATTGTCCTCGTTAAGGAATAAGGTATCTATATTGTTTTGGTTGTCATATAAAACCACATAATTATTACTGGGATTGATAATATCTCCCCCCACAAAAACAGGTTTCATTACTTCTGAGTTGGTTTGGCAACCCACAAAGATTAAGAGCCCGTAAAGGAGGTGTATTGGTTTCATTTTTATAAAAATTTGATATCTAATATCTTAACTCAATCAAAAGTAAGCTATGAAATGATTTATTCTTGTTAAGGCGTTGTTAAATTACGAGGCGGTTTAATTTGATGAATGGTTTGATTTATTTACTTTTGCAAAAAATTTATTTTAAGCATGCTATCAGTATCAAACTTATCAGTACAATTTGGAAAACGAATTCTTTTCGATGAAGTAAATACGTCTTTCAATACCGGAAATTGTTATGGTATTATAGGCGCCAATGGTGCTGGGAAATCTACATTTCTAAAAATCTTAGCAGGAGTACAAGAACCCACTTCAGGACATGTACATCTAGAACCAGGTAAACGCATGTCGGTTCTCGAACAAAATCACAACCTTTACGACGAACATACTGTCTTGGAAACCGTGATCATGGGAAACAAACCCTTATTCAAAATTAAGGCTGAAATTGATGCTTTATACAACGATTATTCTGATGAAAATGCAGACCGTATTGGTGAACTTCAAGTGAAGTTCGAAGAAATGAACGGATGGAATGCCGATAGTGATGCAGCATCTATGTTGTCAAATTTAGGAATCAAAGAGGAGCATCATTATACCATGATGAAAGATTTGGACGGAAAACAAAAGGTAAGAGTTTTGCTAGCGCAAGCTTTGTTTGGGACTCCTGATGTGTTAATAATGGATGAGCCTACCAATGACTTAGATTACGAAACCATCTCTTGGTTGGAGCATTTTTTAGCCAATTATGACAGTTGTGTGATTGTAGTATCGCATGACCGTCACTTTTTGGATGCAGTATGTACCCATATTTCAGATATCGATTTTAATAAAATCAACCATTTTTCTGGAAATTACACGTTTTGGTACGAGTCGTCTCAGTTGGCTGCAAAACAACGGGCACAACAAAACAAAAAATCAGAAGACAAAAAGAAAGAATTAGAAGAATTTATACGTCGTTTCTCGGCCAATGTTGCAAAGTCAAAACAAGCCACGAGCCGAAAAAAAATGATAGATAAATTAGATGTGGCAGACATTCGTCCATCAAGTAGACGCTATCCAGCGATTATTTTTGAACGCGATCGTGAAGCGGGAGATCAGATTTTAAATGTTGAAAAATTAGCGTACGAATTGGAAGGTGAAACCCTATTTGACAAACTCGATTTTAATCTCAATAAAGGAGATAAAGTAGTAGTCTATTCCAAAGATTCCAGAGCGACTTCTGCATTTTATGATATTGTAAACGGAAATTTAAATCCTAAAAACGGAACCTTCCAATGGGGTGTGACAACCTCTCAATCGTATTTACCATTAGATAATAGCAGCTATTTTGAGAATGCCATGAATTTGGTGGACTGGTTGCGACAGTGGGCAAAAACAGAAGAAGAACGCGAAGAAGTACACATTAGAGGATTTTTAGGAAAAATGATTTTCTCTGGGGAAGAAGCCCTCAAACAATCCAACGTCTTGTCGGGTGGCGAAAAAGTGCGTTGTATGCTCTCTCGTATGATGATGATGCGTGCCAACGTCCTCATGCTCGATGAACCGACCAACCACTTGGATTTGGAAAGTATCACAGCCTTTAATAATTCCTTAAAAAACTTTAAAGGCACCGTATTGTTTACCACTCACGATCACGAGTTTGCACAAACCTTGGCCAATAGAGTCATTGAGCTGACGCCTAAGGGCGTAATTGACCGCTACACCACCTTTGATGAGTATATGCAAGATCCTAAGATTAAGGAACTGAGAGCGAAGATGTATGGGTAGGAGATAAGTTTATTTTTCAGTGCTTATCCGTTCTAAATTTATTTTTTTTATCCCGTTAAGTCAGGAGACTTTGCGGAGCTAGTAAATTACTTTGCTTCCCACTCATAAAAGTTACACTCTGTATTTAGTTCAAACCCTGTTTTGGGGTACAAATGATTGCCTATTATATTTGATTTTTCGGTTTCTAAATACATCCCGCAAGCATTGGATGCTTTCACAAGGGCTTTTGCCTTATCTATCAAGCCTATTGAAATCCCTTTGCCTCGAAACTCTGGATGCACAAACAAATCGTTGAGCAACCAATACTTTTTCATTCGTGTCGAAGAAAAAAGGGGGTATAGCTGTACAAATCCTACAAGTTTGGCTGCAGAGTTTTCAGATACATAAATTTCAGATTCTGCATTTGAAATGCGGTTTTTCAAAAACGTTTTGGCACCCTCTAAATCTGTGACTTTGCCGTAGAACTTTCTGTAAGCATCAAACAATTCAGATAAATAGTTTAAATCTTCTGGAGTTGCTTTTCTATAATTCATAACGATATATTTGTGGTGAGAACTAATTGTTATTAGAGTCCTGTGCGATTCTTCTGATTGCAAAACTTGGATTGTTTTCAATCTCGGTGGTTATATACATCAACTCCCAATCGTATTTCACACAAAACTCATATACAGCCTCAATGACTCCATAACGAACCAACCCATCCCAATTTCCTAATATAAAATCGTGACCCGCAATATATCCATTGGGTTTTATTTTGGTTCTGTAAGTTTCTAACTCTTTAATTGTAGTTTTATAGGAATGTGTTGTATCTATGTAAATCCAATCAAAATAATTGTCTTGAAAATTTGTAACAACATCTGTTGATAATCCTACATTGATCTCAACAGAATTTTCTTTTACTTCCTTAGAAAAACGGTTTTCTACCGACTTGCGTTTGTTTTGATTATAGCGTTTGCTACCCCACAAATCAATTAAATGTAGTTTCAATGGTTTGGAAATATTCAAAATGGCTTCAGAAAAATCACCTTCATCAACACCTAGCTCTGCAACGGTACCACCAGTAGGTAATACGGACAGCAATTCTTCTCGACTCGTTAACAATCTTGTGTGGGCCACATGAATCTTTGAGAGTTCAGTTATAGGTATGTTAGATGATATAAAAGAATTTCCTTTCTTTACTATTGGTACAAAAAAAGACTGATAACTAAATTTAAAGAATCCTAGTAGTAGTTTTTTCATTAAAATGGAATACCAAATTAGCTATTAAGCATCACTGGCATTACCAGCATGGTCACAGTTTCGCCCTCGTCCAACCCATCAATAGGAGTGAGGATTCCGGCACGGTTGGGCATGCTCATTTCCAATTGTATATCGTCTGCATTGAGATTACTTAGCATTTCAGACAAGAAGCGAGAGTTAAACCCAATTTGCATATCATCGCCTTGATAATCACAAGTTAAGCGTTCTTCTGCTTTATTGCTGTAATCAATATCTTCAGCAGAAATATTGAGTTCTGCCCCCGCAATTTTTAAGCGAATTTGGTGGGTTGTTTTATTGGAGAATATAGACACACGACGTACCGAATTCAAAAATTGGTTGCGGCTAATCGTTAGGTGGTTTGGATTTTCCTTTGGAATTACTGCTTCGTAATTTGGATACTTTCCATCAATCAAACGACAGATTAATACACAATTTTCAAAGGAAAATTTAGCATTTGAATCGTTGTATTCAATTGTTACATCATCATCACTTCCTGCTAATATACTTTTTAATAAATTCAACGGTTTTTTAGGCATGATGAATTCAGCTGTTTCATTGGCAGTTACGTCTGTCCGAGAATACTTAACTAGTTTGTGAGCATCTGTAGCAACAAAGGTTAAGCTTTCAGTTGAAAATTGAAAAAAGACGCCATTCATAACAGGGCGCAAATCGTCATTTCCAGCAGCAAAAATTGTTTTTGAAATGGCAGTAGCCAATATGTCTGCTCCAATTACTGTGGTGCTAGGATTGTCTAAAGAAATAGCTTTAGGAAATTCTTCTGCACCTGCATAGGCCAAGGCATATTTTCCATGATTCGAACTAATTTCAATTGTATTGTTTTCTTCAACCACAAAAGTTAGAGGTTGTTCAGGAAAGGTTTTAAGCGTCTCCAATAAGAGTTTAGCTGGGATGGCTACACTGCCTTCGCTATCACTTTCGACTTCCATAGTGGAGGCCATAGTTGTTTCTAAATCACTTGCGGAAACCGTCAGTTTTGAATGTTCTAGTTCAAATAAGAAATTGTCTAAAATTGGCAAGGTGTTAGAATTGTTAATCACGCCGCCTAAGACTTGAAGTTGCTTTAATAAATACGTACTGGAGACTATAAATTTCATCTGTGATGTGAGTTATAATTTTAATAAATGGGCTTCTACAAATATATCTTTTTGATGCATATTATTAAAAGAAACTTATTAACATAGGGTTGATATTATTTTTAAACGTTAAACCTTGCTGTTTTGATCTTAATCCTTGAAAAAATTAACAGAAATACGATCCATCATATCCAAGCCTAACAGAGTAGAAGCACTGCCTACTGTGGCAAGGTTGCTTCGATACACTGCAATCTCAAGATAATCAGATGAATTAAAAACAACAAGTCCTTGTCCTTCGTCGTTACGTAAATGGGCAGAAATGTTAAAATCAACAATGTCGCTGTAGTGGTTGTAAATTCGTTTAAATTTGTGATTCCGTGCCGAAATTTCAAAACGTCTCCCTTTTTGAACCGATTCAAAAAAGCGCTTTTTGATATTGGTAATAACATTGCCATAGTGATCTATATAAATGACATTTCCGATCAACTGATTTCCTTGATCTTTCACAATGGGAGCAATGTTTTTAATAGGTTTAATTTCGGTGATAATTTTTCCAACAACCTCTAAAGTCCCACCACGAGCTATGTGGGCAGCTACTTTTACAAACACATCCAAGACAGGAAAACTTGTAGAAATTTTATCATGAATATTTATCTCTACAATTTTCTGTGGATTGGTATCTGCGCATATCATGCTCATGATTCCATTGTTTGCACAAATAAAATAATGATCATTAAGCTGAACTACAATGTGCTTATTTTCTTCACTAATTTCGCAGTCTACTCCAACGATATGAATACTTCCCACGGGAAAACTTTCAAAAGCATTTTGAATTACATAAGCTGCTTCTAAAATACTAAATGGCGCAATGTTATGAGATATGTCCACCACTTTAGCTTCCTCAATTTCAGACAACAAAGCACCTTTTACAGCACCTGCAAAATGATCTTTTGTTCCAAAATCGGTCGTTAATGTGATAATGGCCATTGGCGAAGCGTATTGTTAAGTTTAAAAAAACCGAAAAATCATTGATTTCATAAGATATACAAACCTACACAATTTTTGTTTTAAATTTTTATTAACAGTCCTAAATATTATACTAAATTCTGATTACATTTATACTATCGTAGATAATCATAAATAGACTAAACTTAAGATCCCTTTGAATGAACTAATAATTGAGTTAACAGACATCACACCAAAAGAGTTTTTTGGTACTCAAAACAAAAATATAGAACTTTTAAAAATGTATTTCCCCAAGCTTAAAATTGTGGCTCGGGGGACAAAAATCACTGCTTTTGGTGATGAAGATTTGTTAGCTGAATTTGACAAACGCATGAAAATGCTTTTAAGTCACTTTCAAAAATTTAACAAATTAGACGATAATATGATTGAACGTGTGCTCACAAGTGATTCCAAAGCTGATTATGACAGTTCCTCTAAAAGTGGAGAAGTCATCGTACATGGAGTTAATGGGCGTTTGATAAAAGCACAAACAGCCAACCAACGCAAATTAGTGGACAGTGTTTATAAAAATGATATGGTCTTTGCTATTGGACCCGCAGGAACAGGAAAAACTTATACAGGAGTCGCCTTAGCTGTTCGAGCGCTTAAAAATAAGGAAGTTAAACGAATTATTTTAACTCGACCTGCGGTGGAAGCTGGAGAGAACTTAGGGTTTTTGCCAGGTGACTTAAAAGAGAAGTTGGATCCATATATGCAACCACTGTACGATGCTCTAAGAGACATGATTCCATCTGAGAAATTAGATAATTATATTGAAAATGGAACCATTCAAATTGCACCTTTAGCTTTTATGAGAGGACGTACTTTGGACCATGCCTTTGTAATTTTAGATGAAGGTCAAAATACAACCCATGCTCAAATGAAAATGTTTTTAACCCGCATGGGAAAAGACGCTAAATTTCTTTTAACAGGCGATCCAGGTCAAATAGATTTACCACGTCGAACTATTTCTGGACTTAAAGAAGCGCTTTTAATTTTGAAGGATATTGAAGGCGTAGGTATGATCTTCTTAGACGATAAAGATGTCATACGACATAAGCTTGTAAAAAAAGTAATTGAAGCCTACAAAAATATAGAAAACAGAGATTAAATGAATAGCAAAAGTCATACGTTAACCGATACCAATTTTGAATTTCCAGGACAGTCTAATCTTTACAAAGGCAAAGTAAGAGAAGTTTATAATATAAACAACGACCTTTTAGTGATGGTAGCTACCGATCGCTTGTCAGCATTTGATGTGGTGATGCCAAAAGGCATTCCTTTTAAAGGACAGATTCTTAACCAAATTGCCACTAAAATGATGGCTGCTACATCTGATATTGTTCCGAATTGGCTGATAGCCACTCCCGATCCAAATGTAGCTGTCGGACATTATTGTGATCCATTTAAAGTTGAAATGGTAATTAGAGGCTATATGTCTGGCCATGCGGCTCGTGAATATTCTTTGGGTAAGCGAAAGCTTTGTGGGGTTGAAATGCCTGAAGGACTAAAGGAAAATGACGCTTTTCCAAGCCCCATTATCACCCCTGCTACTAAAGCAGAAATGGGCGATCACGATGAAGATATTTCAAGGGAAGATATCCTAAAACGTGGGATTGTTTCTGAATCTGATTATGAGAAGTTAGAAGATTATACACGAAAACTATTTCAAAGAGGTTCAGAAATTGCTGCGTCAAGAGGACTGATTTTAGTGGATACAAAATACGAGTTTGGTAAAACTAAAGAGGGAGTCATTGTTTTAATTGATGAAATTCATACACCGGATTCCTCACGCTATTTTTATGCTGATGGATATGAAGAACGCCAAGCAAATAATGAAGCACAAAAACAATTGTCTAAAGAGTTTGTACGCCAATGGTTGATTAGTAATAACTTTCAAGGATTAGAGGGGCAAACGGTTCCTGTTATGAGTGATGATTATATCGAAACAGTTAGTGAACGCTATATTGAATTGTATGAGAATATTACTGGAGAAACTTTTGTGAAAGCAGATGTGTCAGATATTCAAACGCGAATAGAAACTAATGTTCTTACGTATTTAAAGAATTTATAAGTGCTTTTAGTTTAATTGCTTTACGCCTAAAAAAACCATAGACTTGAGTATTAGCTTTGATAATGTATATAGAAATTAAACTAACGCCAACTAAAAAACACAAGGCACCTGTAATTGCTTCTATAGCAGTTAAGTTTTTCCCGAATATTTTATTAAGCCCTAACCCAGTAAAACTTCCATAAAGAAGGATGAAATGAATGACGTAAATTGAAAGTGTTTTTTGTCCGATTTTCAATATTACAGGGTGTTTTAAATAGGATTCAAAAGCATAAAACACTCCAAATAGTACCAACACATTTCCTAGTCTAACAAATAAGTAATTATAGTTAGCAACTTCTAAAAAGAGTGAAATATCAGTAACTGTCGTCAGCCAGTGAAGGAGTATGGAGGATCCATATATCAATCCAAGACCCACAGCAAAAAAACCTGATACAATGGCAATCTTAAAGCGTGGACGTAACAAGTATCGATAAAATAGAGTCGCTATAAATGCACCATAAGCCATGTATCCAAACCAAGGTAGTATTGTAAAAATAGACCCATTAATTTTTGTAAGATAGTTAGCAAAAAATAAAGGTATTCCTTCTGCAGTAAAGGTTCTGTATAGAGGTTCGTTAAGAAATATGAACGTTCCTAAAAACAACATGGTAATAGAAAATAACAAAGTCTTTTTTTGATAAAGAATATAAATAGCCAGTATCAAAATTAAGGAGAGTCCAATTATTTGTAATACATCAATTACCATAAAATAAGTTCCAAAAGATCCCGACAGCCATCTGAAAACAGGGATTCTAAGGGCATATCCAATCACAATCAACATGAGTCCTCGAATGATTCCTTTTTTTATACGTTGGTTAAGGGAACCTTTTTCTTTGGCTTTGATTAGTAAGTAGGTGAATATGAGTCCTGAAATAGTAAAGAACACTGGAGCAGTAATCCCTCTGAAATACTGCCAAGTAGTAAAAGCTATATTGTTGGGGTCTCTATATTCGATAGCCAATAAAGTATCTATAAAATGCCCTTGAAGCATCATTAAGATAGCAAAGGCTCTAATAGCATCAATAAAATAAAGCCGTTTTAATTCCAAAATTTGATTGGTTTGAACGCAAAGTTAAATTAATAAAACTAAAAAAAGGTTTTTACAAATAAAGGATTACTCAATAAATGGATTTCCCCATTTAGAATTGGTATAAAGATCTGAGCCATTTAATGTACTTAAAAATGCTATTAATGCATTTTTTTCATCGATAGTCATATTTAATTTTTGGGCATTTGCACCAGGTCGGAGTCTAGGATCTAAGTTAATATTTGAAGTATAATTTTAGAATTCATTCCTACATAGTTCTAATTTGGTTTTTCATCTCAAAACTATAAAAATATTCCATCAATTTTATTATATTAGAAATCTAATTTATGATAATGATCAAATACGAAATTAAAAACACAAAAGAATACCACAACAATTATTCTAAAGCTATTGAAAATCCTGAGGTGTTTTGGGCAGAAATAGCAAAGAAAAACTTCACTTGGATACGCCCTTGGAGTCAAGTTTTGGATTGGGATTTTTCCATCCCAAAAGTCAGTTGGTTTGAAGGCGCTCAACTCAATATTACCGAGAATTGTATTGACCGTCATATCGAAAATAACGGTCATAAAACTGCCATTTTATTTGAACCCAACAACCCAAAAGATCCATCTGAAGCAATTACGTACAATGATTTATATAAGCGCATCAATAGGTTTGCCAATGTATTAAAATCTAAAGGCATCCAAAAAGGAGATCGGGTTTGTATTTATTTACCGATGATTCCTGAGTTGGCAATTTCTGTGTTGGCATGTGCCCGTATAGGAGCGATTCATTCCGTAGTTTTTGCAGGGTTTTCGGCAAATGCTTTATCAACGCGCATCAACGATTGTGATTGTAAAATGGTCATTACTAGTGATGGAGGTTACCGAGGCGCCAAAACGATTGATTTAAAATCGATTGTAGATTCAGCACTTTTGGATTGTACAGGGGTTGAATCGGTCCTTGTTGCCAAACGTATTCACAGCGATCCTCCTATGGTTTCAGGAAGGGATTATTGGCTACAACCCCTTTTGGATGATGCTTCTATAGAATGTGAAGCGACTGTGATGGATGCAGAAGATCCACTTTTTATATTATACACATCGGGTTCTACAGGGAAACCCAAAGGAATGGTTCATACCACTGCTGGATATATGGTCTATTCTGCTTATACGTTTAAAAATATTTTTCAATACGAGCCCAACGATATCTATTGGTGTACTGCTGATATCGGTTGGATTACAGGTCACAGTTATATTGTTTATGGGCCATTGTTAAACGGTGCTACCACGCTTATGTTTGAAGGGGTTCCGAGTTACCCAGATTATGGACGTTTTTGGTCCATTGTCGAAAAACATAAGGTTTCCCAGTTTTATACCGCACCCACTGCTATTAGAGCTTTGGCTAAAGAAGGTTTAGAATTGGTTAACCGTTACGATTTATCATCATTAAAAATTTTAGGAACTGTAGGAGAACCGATAAATGAAGAAGCTTGGCATTGGTATAATGACCATGTCGGAAAAAAGAAATGCCCTATTGTGGATACTTGGTGGCAAACCGAAACAGGGGGAGTTATGATTTCACCCATCCCAAACAGCTTTGAAGGAAAACCAACTTTTGCTACTCTGCCATTTATAGGGGTGCAGCCCGCTTTAATGGATGAAAATGGAATTGAGATTGAAGGCAATTCCGTTGAAGGGCGTTTGTGTGTAAAATTCCCTTGGCCTTCTATGGCACGTACTATTTGGGGAAATCATCAACGCTATAAAGACACCTATTTTTCTGCTTACGATCAAAAATACTTTACAGGTGATGGTGCTTTAAGAGATGAAAATGGGCATTACCGCATTACGGGTCGAGTGGATGATGTCATTATAGTATCAGGACATAACCTTGGAACGGCACCTATTGAAGACGCAATAAATGAACACCCGATGGTAGCAGAATCCGCTATTGTGGGGTATCCACACGATATTAAAGGCAGTGCTTTGTACGGATTTGTAACTTTAAAAAATTCACAAGATTTAAGTGACGCTTTAAAAATCGAAATCAATCAACTTATTAGTAAACAAATTGGGCCTATTGCAAAACTAGATAAAATTCAGTTTACAACGGGTCTGCCTAAAACACGTTCTGGTAAAATAATGCGACGCATTCTTCGTAAAATAGCCATCAAGGATACTTCAAATTTAGGAGACATCAGTACCTTATTAAATCCTGAGGTTGTAGAGACCATTATGAAAAACTCACTTTAAATAATTATATTTACTCAAAATTTATTTCTTATGAGAACCAATTTATTATACTTCCTTCTACTTTCTTTTTTGTTATCAGCTTGTAAATCAGAAATTAAAACATCTATCAATATTTCGGACACGGACTATTTGGACAACTCTGGAAAAGAGGATCAATATTTAGGAGGGATTAAAATGATTCCTATTACAACTCCAAAAGGAGATTTTAATGTTTGGACCAAACGAGTAGGTAACAATCCTACAATAAAAGTCTTGTTATTGCATGGTGGCCCAGGAATGACACATGAGATTTATGAGTCTTTTGACGGCTATTTCCCAAACGAAGGCATCGAATATTACTACTACGATCAATTGGGGTCTTATTATAGCGATCAGCCCAAAGATTTGTCACTTTGGGATTTGGACCGTTTTGTGGAAGAAGTAGAACAAGTACGTATTGCTTTGGGATTAACCAACGATAATTTTTATTTGTATGGACAATCGTGGGGCGGAATTTTAGGGATGCAATATGCCTTGAAATATCAAGAACATTTAAAAGGATTGATCATATCTAATATGGTGCCATCAATACCTGATTATCAAAAGTATTCAGATGAAGTGTTAGCCCCTAAATTAGATCCTGAGGTATTGAAGGAAATTATGGTGTACGAGGCTAAGGAAGATTATACCAACGCTCGTTATATGGAATTGGTGGTCAATAACTACTATACCGAACACATCATTCGTTTGCCAATAGAAGAATGGCCAGAACCCTTAAATAGAAGCTTTAAACATATCAATCACGATGTCTATGTAACCATGCAAGGCCCAAGTGAATTTGGGATTAAGGGCGATGCCAACTTGAAGTATTGGGATGTCAAGGCAGATTTACATAAAATTACAGTGCCCACTTTGAGTATTGGAGCCACACATGATACGATGGACCCCGAACAAATGAAATTCATTTCAGAAGAAGTTCAAAATGGTCGTTTTTTATTGTGTCCAAATGGCAGTCACTTATCTCAATTTGACGATCAAAAAATCTATTTTGAAGGCTTGATTAAGTTTATCAAAGATGTGGATGCTGGAACGTTTTAAATTGTACGTTCCATAGGTTTGTTGAGAAGGAAAATCACCATAGATGCAAACCCACATCCTGTAAATCCTAAAAACAACGGCCAGACGGTGGTGTTCACATAAGCACCTATAACTTGGGCAATTAATACACCCATAACGGTTGAAATAAACCCATTGATTGCTACACCCACGCCGGCAATATGCCCAATCGGCTGCATTGCCAAAGCTCTAAGGTTTCCAAACAAAAATCCAACTGAAGTAAATTGTAAGGCAAAAAATATGAGTAGTACCCATAAAGGTGGATTTAGTTGATTAAAAAATAAAACCACATACAAAAGAGAGCTTAGAGAATAGGCTGCAAGGGAGACCAAGGCAATTCGTTTCATTCCGATACGGAATACAAATACGCCATTCAAATAAGTCGCAAATCCCACGCCCACCGCTAAACTGGCAAAGATCAAGGGGAAGTCCTCTCCTAAGTCGTACTGAACTTCAAAAATGTATTGAGTGGTACTTAAATACACCATAAAGGATCCTGTAATAAATCCAGATATTAAGGTAAATGCCACCGCTTGTTTCTGTTTAAAAAATTCTTTGAATCCAGAAATTAAGGTCGCGGTTCTAAAAGGGATCCGATTTGAAAGTGCCAAGGTTTCTGGTTGGCGTTTCCAAAACCAAACAATCACTAAAATGCCAAGTCCTAACTGTACATTAAAAATGGCTTGCCAATTGTAAGCGAGCATTAAAAACTGTCCTAAAGTGGGAGCGACGATTGGAATGAGAATGAAAATCATTACAATGAACGACATGACCTTCGCCATATAATCGCCTTCATACGAATCGCGAATCATGGCAATACTTAAAGTACGTGGCGATGCCAATCCAATCCCTTGCAGAATGCGTGCTGAAATTAAGACTTCATAAGAGTTTGTGTTTACACAAATAATACTTGCTACGGCAAAGACCAAAAACCCCATATAGATAACCGGTTTTCGACCGTAACTATCGGATAATGGACCAAAAATTAATTGTCCAAACCCCAATCCAAGGAATATCATGGTAATTAGTAATTGGTGGTCTTTGGTGTCCGTCACGCCTAGGTCGTTCCCTATGACGGTAAGGGCAGGAAGGATGCCGTCAATAGACAGAGCCACTAAAGACATTAACAGTGCCATGATGGCCACAAACTCTATTTTGAGAACGGGTTGGTTTTGCATCCCGCAAAACTAGTGTTAATTAGAGAATATTCAACACCGCATCCATCACAAATTGGTAATAGCTCATATCTGCAGGGACAATGTTGTAAGTAGAGTGATTTCCAATCATGCAGTCTTGGAGTTCTTCAAAAGAAAACAATCGTACGGCATCCACCTCCGTTTCTTGAATGTGCAATTGAGAAACGGGTATTTCCAATTTCACTAAAAACACATGTTGAAATTCACAGTCTATAACACCGTTATCAAAACGATTGGTGTTTTTCCGAATGTCTAAGGGAACTAAATCAGAGGGTTGAATGTCCAAGCCAATTTCTTCTTTGACTTCACGAAGCGCTCCTTCTAAGATGGATTCTCCAGCACTCACATGCCCCGCAACAGAAACGTCCCAATCGCCAGGGAAGGTCTGTTTTGATAGACCTCGTTTTTGGAGTAAAAGGGCAGGAGCAGAGGTGTAAAACCAAACATGAACCGTGGGATGGAACCAACCCTTTTGATGGGCTTCATCTTTTGTACCTATTTTGCCTGTTCGTTGCCCTTCAGAATTCCAAATGTCTAAATATTCTTCCACTTCAAATTAGTCAAAGTAAGAGAATGTTTCGCCTTCCTTGATGTTTAATAAGGTTTCATAAATCATTTTAATCACATTTTCAACATCGTCACGGTGCACCATTTCAACGGTGGTATGCATGTATCTTAAGGGCAATGAAATCAAAGCTGAAGCCACACCGCCATTGCTGTAAGCAAAAGCATCGGTATCGGTTCCAGTTGCTCGTGAAAGTGCTGCACGTTGGAATGGAATTTCATTCGCTTCGGCAGTTTCTGTAATTAAATCACGTAATTTTTGTTGAACCGCTGGAGCATAAGCAATCACAGGGCCTTTGCCCATTTCGCAATGTCCTTGACTCTTTTTGTTAATCATAGGGGTGGTGGTATCGTGCGTCACATCGGTTACGATAGCAACATTGGGTTGTATGGTATGGGTGATCATTTCAGCACCACGTAAGCCAATTTCTTCTTGAACGGAGTTAGTGATGTACAGTCCAAACGGAAGGGTCTTTTTATTTTCATGAAGTAAACGGGCTACTTGTGCAATCATAAATCCACCCATTCGGTTGTCCAATGCTCGGCAGACAAAATGATCTTTGTTTAGTATATGGAATGTGTCCGGATAGGTAATTACACAACCAACATGCACCCCTAATTTATCAACTGCTTCTTTGGTTTTACATCCGACATCAATAAATATATTATCAGGTTTTGGCGCTTGTTCTTTTGCTAAAGTTCGTGTATGAATGGCTGGCCAACCAAAAACTCCTTTAACAATTCCTTTTTTAGTGTGAATATTCACAATTTTACTTGGTGCTATCTGATGGTCACTTCCTCCATTTCTGATAACATAAATAAGACCATCATCTGAAATATAGTTGACATACCACGAAATTTCATCGGCATGACCTTCGATTACAACTTTAAATGGCGCCTCTGGATTAATAACTCCTACAGCGGTTCCATAAGTATCTGTAATAAAAGTGTCTACATAAGGTTTTAAATAATCCATCCATAATTTTTGACCGTCCCATTCGTAGCCAGTTGGTGCAGCATTGTTGAGATAATCTTCTAAAAATGTAAGTGCGTCTTTATCTAGTATAGTTTTCTTTGCCATTTCAAATTTAATTTTGGTTAAAAATAACAATTATGATCGATAATCACTCATAGATTAAGTCATATTTTGTAAGTTTGGGTGTGCACAAGTAAACTCAGTTATGCAGTCCATTCGTTGTTTTATTTTTTTATTTCCTTTTCTCGTTTTTGGACAAACACCGGCTGTTCAAAAAGATTCGATTTCAGATAATTATTATATTATCGTTGGAGATACTATTACAAACAATGCTATTAATTTAAATGAAATTTATATTCTTCCTAAATTAAAATTCGATTCGTCTGAATCCAGACGTCGGTATTTGATTTTACAGCGAAAAACCATCAAAGTATACCCCTATGCCAAATTAGCTGCAGAGCGGTTGGAACGTTTAAATGAGCGGATTTCGTCACTTAGAAGTCAACGTAAACGTAAAAAGTATACTCGTATGGTTCAAAAGTATATAGAGGATGAGTTTGCTGAAACACTCAAAAAATTTACGATCACTGAAGGGCAAATATTAATCAAACTGATTCACCGTCAAACAGGCCAATCTGCTTTTGAACTTATCAAATATTTGAGGAGTGGTTGGCGTGCCTTTTGGTATAACAACACTGCAAGTCTATTTAATATGTCTTTGAAGCTTCCTTTTGATCCTAAAACTTCAGAAGAAGATTATCTAATTGAAGACATCCTACAGCGTCAGTTCCAATATGGACGTCTAGAATATCAAAAATCTTTCTTCGATTTTGATCTTTATGAGCTGTTGGAGCAGTGGAATCCTTGATTTTAGTGGTGAATTGACTTTTTAACTGAAGTTTTCAAAACCGCTTATTACTAAATATATACCGTTTATTACACAAAATGACCGCTTGTTACTTAGTGCTTTGTGCTATGAATTAATTGAACTTAATTTGAATAAGAAAATAAATTTTCTATTTAATTAAAAAGTTATAAAAATCATCTTTTTTGCCCTTATTTTTTAAACCTACTAAATACGGTTAAGACTCAAATCTTAACCGTATTTTCATATAAGAAATAAAATGCTTCAAATTTCAGCATGGTTTCATTTAAAAATTCCATCACAGATTGCCATGTAGACTTATCGTGAATTGAAACTTTGCTGCCAATTGATACATAGGCCACAGACACAGTTTTATCTTGTGACACTTCAAAAAACTCTTTAAACCTAACTTGTGGTAAGAAATCCGTTTCAAGAATCGTTTTGTGAGAGAGGATTTGGTTCCAATAGGCTTGTTTTTTGACTGGATCCATATCGACACAAAGCGCCACATAGGCGGTTCTAGTATCAAAATGAAATTTAAAACTAAGTCCTTTGACGTTGGTATTATACAGAATCCACTCTTTGGGGAATGATTTTCCGAAACTCGTCCAAAACTCTTGTCTTAGGCGTTTAGCTTCATTTTTACTAAACATGACATTTATATAAAGTAGGCCAAAATAACCGCACTGATAATCATTAGAATTTTATTCAAATTAAAATGGTGTCCTTCAGAACTTTCAAACAAAATGATAGTAGAGATGTGTAGAAACATCCCTATGACAATCG
>JABHDE010000006.1 GCA_018673215.1 Formosa sp.
CAGCACCAACTCCAGCACCACATGGCATACGCAAAACAATATTAGCTTCTTGACCCCAACGATAGTGCGATTTGGCTAAATAATTGACCACAGGATTAAAACCTGAGCTAACAAAATCGGCAAATTGCAATTCAACTACAGATTTAATTCCCGCAATAGAAAGCCCCATAGCTGTTTCAATAACAGCAGATTCGCAAATGGGTGTATTACGAACACGCTCTTTTCCAAATTGTTCTAAAAACCCGTCTGTGATTTTAAAAACTCCGCCATACTCAGCTACATCCTGGCCCATGATGACCAAATCTTCATGGCGTTCCATGGCTTGTTTTAGACCTTGAGAAATAGCATCTACAAAACGAATCTCGCTAGTATTAGATTTAGGACTAACTTGCTGATAATCAAAATTTTTATACACATCACCTAGTTCAGTACTTAAACTAGCTATTATCTGCTCTTCTGCAAAAGCTGACTGCAAGCCCTCTTGAATTTCATTAGAAATTTTTAATTTTTCAGCTTGTATCTTATTCTCTGTTAGGATTTTTTGTTTGCATAAAAATGCTTCAAAATTGGAAATAGGATCCTTATCTTCCCATACACTCATTAGATCTTGAGGGACATATTTTGTACCACTAGCCTCTTCATGTCCACGGCGACGAAACGTTTTAAATTCAATAAGAACTGGTCGAGGGTTTTTACGAACGCTTTTGGCAATTTTATTCACTTTTGAATAAACTTCCAAAACATTATTACCTTCAACAATGTGCGCCTCCATTCCATAGGCATTACCACGGTCTGCTATGTGCGTACAGTTGTATTGCTCAGATGTAGGCGTCGACAATCCGTAGCCATTATTTTCAATACAGAACAGCACTGGCAAATTCCACACAGAAGCAACATTGAGCGCCTCGTGAAAATCTCCTTCACTAGTCCCGCCTTCACCTGAAAAAACAGCTGTTAATTTTGCTTCCTTTTTTAGTAGATGAGATAGCGCAATTCCGTCGGCTACACCAAGTTGAGGCCCCAAATGCGATATCATGCCCACAATTTTGTAGTCTTGTGAGCCAAAATGAAACGAGCGATCACGGCCTTTAGTGAAACCACTGGCTTTGCCTTGCCACTGGGCAAAAAGTCTATGTAATGGAATCAATCTTGTAGTAAAAACACCTAGATTTCGGTGCATCGGCAAAATATACTCGTCATTTTGAAGAGCCATAGTCACACCAACTGAAATCGCTTCTTGTCCAATACCAGAAAACCATTTTGAAATTTTTCCTTGACGCAAAAGAATCAGCATTTTTTCTTCTATCATACGCGATTTGAGCATATTGAAATAAAGAGATGATTGCTGTTTCTTTGAAATTTTAAATTTAGAATATGAAAATACCGATTTCAATAAAACGCTGTATAGATTTTACTCAAATTTATAAAAATTAAACTGAACTCAGGAATCAAAGTTTAAAACCATATTATTTAATCCTATGATTTTATATATTTGTGTAAAGAATGTCATTATTATGAATAAAATTCCAAGTGTAAACCTCAACGATTTTTTATCCAATGATGCTGAGTTGAAACAAAAATTTGTTTCTGAAATTGGACATGCCTATGAGTCTATTGGATTTGTAGCCCTAAAGGGGCACTTTCTTAAGGATGCACTTGTAGATTCTCTTTACAATGAGGTTAAAAAGTTTTTTGACATGCCGGTTGAGCAGAAGAGACAATACGAAATTCCTGGGATAGGCGGTCAGCGCGGCTATGTTTCATTTGGAAAAGAAAGCGCAAAAGGAAAGAAAGAAGGCGACTTAAAAGAATTTTGGCACTTTGGACAGTATGTTGAAAACAATCCTCTACTGGAAGAAGAATACCATTCCAATGTACAAGTAAACGAACTACCCGAATTTAATTCCGTTGGTAAAGAAGCCTTTAAGATGTTAGAGGAAACCGCTAAATATGTTTTACGTGCTTTGGCGCTTTATTTAGACTTGGAAGAAACATATTTTGATGAATTTATTCATAACGGGAATAGTATACTAAGACCCATTCACTATCCACCGATTACAAAAACACCAGAAAAGGCCGTCCGGGCAGCAGCGCACGGCGATATCAACCTAATTACTCTTTTGATGGGGGCCCAAGGCCGTGGACTTCAAGTCCAAAACCATAATGGAGATTGGATTGATGCAATAGCAGAAGCGGATGAGCTTATGATCAATGTAGGGGATATGTTATCGAGACACACGAACAATAAGTTAAAATCCACCATTCACCGCGTGGTCAATCCACCAAAAGAATTATGGGGTAATTCTCGATACTCCA
>JABHDE010000005.1 GCA_018673215.1 Formosa sp.
CACATTTTGAACATAATGTAGCGCTTGTCGATGGAAAACCTGAACTTCTATCGACTTTTGCATATGTTTATGAAGCTCTTGGTATAAAAAGTATTGAAGAAGAGGGTTTAAGAATAGATCCTAAAAATATATAAAAAGAGTAAAATGAATCATATACAGTTAATTGAGTCGAAACTAGAACCATTAAGAAATCAATTAAAATCACACCCACTCTATAGTACACTTTCAAGCATTGATGATATCGCTATATTTATGGAAAAGCATGTTTATGCCGTATGGGATTTTATGACCTTATTAAAGTCTCTTCAAAACCATTTGACAAACGTAAAAATACCATGGACTCCAAAAGGTAAAGGAACTACAGCGCGTTTTATAAATGAAATTGTTATGGCTGAAGAAAGTGATATCAACGAACTTGGAATACCTATGAGTCATTACGAAATGTATTTGGATGCGATGCACCAAGTAAAAGCAGATACAAGCGCCATAAACCTGTTTGTAAATGCAATTGAAAACGGAAACTCCATTGAAACAGCCGCCAAACGAATTGATCTGGAGGCACCTATTTTAGAGTTTATACAATTCACTATGGAAGTGGTAAACTCCAACAAACCTCACTGTATTGCTTCGGCTTTTACGTTTGGAAGAGAAGATGTGATTCCAGAAATTTTTTTAGAAATTGTGAGTCAATCTCAGACCAAAGATAATGATCAGACCTATGGTAAATTACTGTACTATTTGAACCGTCATATCGAATTAGATGGCGACGAACACGGTCCTATTTCACTTAAAATGGTCGCTGATCTTTGTGGCGAGGACACCACTAAATGGGAAGAAGTTTTAGAAACTGCAAAAGACGCCTTGAAATTCCGTCTTAAATTATGGGATCATATTACTGAAGCCATTATACAACTGAATGTAAAAGAAGTACAAAATACTTAAATTTTGAAAACACTTTTTAAGTTTATTTTAAATTTAATTCCACGGACACTACTCATTAAATTGAGTTATGTTGCAAAACCCTTTCTAGTTTTATTTTTAAGAGGCAGTACTTATTCTGACCCAATTGACGGAAAAATTTTTCAGAAATTTCTTCCTTACGGGTATGGCAAACAACGTGAAAATGTGCTGTCACCCTCAACCCTTTCCTTGGAACGCCACCGTTTATTATGGTTGTACTTAAAAAATGAAACCGACTTTTTTACAACACCAAAAAGAGTATTACACTTTGCTCCCGAGCAAGCGTTTTATAAACGCTTCAAAAAAATAAAACATTTTGATTACGTAACTACAGATCTGAACTCACCAATTGCGACGGTGAAAGCAGACATTTGCAACCTTCCCTTTGAGCCTAATAGTTTTGAAGTTATTCTATGTAATCATGTGCTTGAACACGTCCTAGATGACACCAAAGCCATGCAAGAACTCTATCGTGTGATGAAACCAGGTGGCATGGGTGTGTTTCAAATCCCTCAAGATCTAAGTCGCGAGACCACTTTTGAAGACAATAGCATTACCGATAAAAAAGAACGTGCTAAAATTTTTGGGCAGTATGACCATGTTCGGGTTTATGGTAAAGATTACTTTGAAAAACTAAGAACAATAGGCTTTATGGTAGATGAAGTGGATTACACAGCTACATTATCTGATCAGGATATTGATAGATACCGATTGGCTAAAGGCGAAATTATTCCTGTGGTTTATAAGGCTACTGAATTGGAAAATTATTAAATTCTAAAATCTCAAATTCCTTATTTTTATTTTCAAAAATAATATAAGCCTTTAGTTCTGGATGCTTTGTCAAAAACTGTTTAACTTTTTCAACACCCATCGCTTGAAAAGCGGTGGCATAGCCATCTGCCATCATGCAATTCTCTGCAATCACAGAGACACTTAAAATATTAGTCTTTGTTGGATAGCCTGTTTGGGTATTAATAATGTGCGCATAACGGTTGCCATTCGCATCCAATTTATATTTACGGTAAGTACCTGTTGTTGCCATTGATTTGTTTCTAAGTACAAATTTCTTGTTGTAACTCTGTGAGCCATCAAAATTAGGATTTTCGACTCCTACAGTCCACCCACTATGTTTGTCTATATTCACCCCTTTTGTTCGGAGTTCACCGCCAATATTAACCAAATAATTTGTGACATTTTTAGACTCTAAAAACTCACCAACAATGTCAACTGTATAGCCTTTTGCAATCGCGTTAAAATCAATATAAGGCTTGGGAGTTGTTTTGATCAAAGAGTTGTTTTTTAATACTATTTTTTCAAAACCTACATATTGCATTAGACTGTCAATTTTGAGGCTATCTAATTTAGTTTTATTTTGTTCTGAGCCAAAATTCCAAGCATTTACAAGTTTTCCAATGGTAGGGTCAAACACCTCATTCGTTTCGTTATATATTTTTTTTGATGCTTTGAATACTTCTACAAAATGAGCATCGACACGCTCTAATTCATGTCTATTAACTTTAGAAATATCTGAATCCTCTTGGTAATTAGACATCGATTGATTGATAACTGCAAAGATACTGTCTACTGAATTTTGATAGTTTTTATCATTGTCAGATGCATAGGTCACCTCATAAAATGTACCAAAAATTGGACCATTTAATTTGGTGTTTGTCAATTCCTGTTTACAAGAAATAGAAATAAATATAATTAATAAAAGTAAGAGGAGGCGCTTATGTGTCATCTAATTTAGGTTCGTTTCTATGACTTGAATGCCGTTGTATTCAATTAGGTATTCTTCGTTAAGATACACGGGAAGATCTTCTCCTTGAGGGTTGGAAATTCCAACTCCAGCATATAATACTTTAGCATCTTTATCTTGTGCATGATTTTTAAAAGTTTCCATCCAAACAACGTCGTAGTTATTAGGGTTATTTGGTAATTTAACTACCCGAACTATGACAAAAAAGTATTGACTATTTTTATCAATACATACAAACTGTGGGTGTTTTTTAAGTTTACTATTGATGGCTACAAATTCAAACCCACGGGATTCTAAATCTTTCCCGACATGGTTCATTGCCAAATTGTGCATTTCTTGTTTTGATAGTGCTTGACTCATGCTACAAAAATACAAAAAGCCCAACACAAGTGCTGGGCTAGATTATAAAAAGTTCAGAAGTGATTACCCTCCAAAGTCATCAAATCGAATGTGTTCATCTGGAATTCCGTAGTCTTCTCCCATTTTTTGAACGGCTTGATTCATTAATGGTGGTCCACAGAAATAAAGCTCGATGTCTTCTGGTGACTCATGATGATCTAAATAGTTATCGATAACACAGTTGTGAATAAACCCAACAAACCCATCACCTTCACCTTCAATTCCATCTTTTACTTTCCAATTATCTTCTTCCATAGGTTCTGATAACGCTAAGTAAAATTTGAAGTTTGAAAATTCTTTTTCGAGTTGTTCAAAATGGTCTAAATAGAATAATTCACGTTTAGAACGTCCACCATACCAATATGTGACTTTACGACCTGTTTTTAGAGTTCTAAATAGGTGGTATAGATGTGAACGCATTGGTGCCATTCCTGCACCTCCACCTACGTATAACATTTCCGATTCACTTTCATTGATAAAGAATTCGCCGTAAGGTCCCGATATAGTAACTTTATCTCCTGGTTTTTGAGCAAATATGTAGGAGGATGCAATCCCTGGATTCACGTCCATCCAACCATTGTTGACACGGTCCCACGGTGGTGTTGCTATACGGACATTCAACATGATTTCGCGTCCTTCTGCAGGGTAAGATGCCATTGAGTATGCACGTTCTACAGTTTCA
>JABHDE010000071.1 GCA_018673215.1 Formosa sp.
AATCGGATTAATCACAACCAAAGACTATATTAGTGTGGGGCGTTTAAGGTCCTTAGGCTATATGAATGCCTTAAAAGCACATGGTGTCATTCCTAATTCTGAATTAATACTTAAGGTCGATGATGACATGGTTTCTGAAGATCATTTGGTGGTTTTAGAAGACGAAATTACACAATTATTCAAAGTGAATCCAACGATTGATGCCATTTTTGCGGTCAACGAACTGTACGCTGTTACAGCCATGAAAGTGGCTAGGGAATTAAATATTAATATACCAGAACAATTACAAGTTATTGGTTTTACAGATGGCGTTTTATCCAAACACGCCTGGCCATCCTTGTCGACTGTCAGTCAGCATGGAGAAGAAATGGGACAACAATCTGCGGAATTACTTATCCGTCGAATTGAGTTGTCAAACGACTCAGAAACAGATGATTATAAAACAATAATTATCCCAACAAAACTTATCGAAAGAAAATCTACACTTTAAAAAACTTGTTTGTATTATAAAAGATTTATATTTGGGGCATCAAAACTTATATTTTTACTTTTCACAACAAGTTTTGATAAACTACAAAAACGTTTGTCAAAATAGTATTCATTATTTAACGTACTATTATGAAAAAACGCGTGCTTGGATTTTGGAGCATCTGGAATATGAGTTTCGGATTTCTTGGAATTCAATTCGGATTTGCTTTGCAAGGAGGCTTTATGTCTCGAATTTTCCAAACTTTAGGAGCTGATAAGGAAGCCATTCCATTTTTGTGGATTGCAGCCCCTTTGACGGGATTACTTATACAGCCTATTATAGGCTATTTAAGTGACCGTACTTGGCATCCTACTTTGGGACGGCGAAAACCTTATTTTTTAATAGGGGCTATTTTAAGTTCGGTCGTTTTATTTTTTGTACCCCATTCTCCAGTACTATGGATGGCCGTCGGGTTTTTATGGATTTTAGATGCCTCCATTAATATTTCAATGGAACCCTTTAGAGCCTTAGTTGCCGACAAACTTCCTGAATCCCAACACTCTTATGGGTTTGTGGTACAAACTTTAATTATTGGAATAGGCACCTGGATTGCGAGTAACCTGCCATGGATGGTGTCTAAATTAGGAGTTTCAAACTCAGCAGTATCGGGTGTTGTCCCGATGTCAGTAAAAGTAGCATTTGCAATAGGAGCCTTTGTATTTTTAACCAGTGTGTTGTTTACAATACTTACGACTTCAGAATATCCCCCAGAGGATATGGAAGCGTTTGAAAAAGAAAAAGCTCAAAAAAATAGATTTGTTAAAGATATTTTTGAAAACATCGGAAAAATGCCTTTGACCATGAAACAATTAGGAGTGATACAGTTTTTCTCTTGGTTCGCATTTTTCACTATGTGGAGTCTGGCAAACCCCGCATTAACCGAACACGTTTTTAATACTCCAGCACCAACCGAAATAAATTATGACATGTTGACCCCAGCAGGGTTACAAGCTTTTGATATCGCAAACACCGCTTTTCAAGAATCTTCAAATTCTGTGGGTTCTGCGATGGGTATTTATGGATTAGCTTCCATGGCATTTGCATTGTTGCTTACTTTTTATACGTCCAAAAAAACAATCAACAGAAAATATGTACACATGATTTCTTTGATTTTAGGAGGCATTGGGTTTTTATCAATGTTCTACGCGACCCCCGAAAGTTTAAAATATTGTTTTGTACTCATAGGATTTGCCTGGGGTAGTATTTTATCAATGCCCTATGCGATGCTTTCAAGTGCTGTAGACCCTACTAAAATGGGAATGTTTATGGGGATTTTTAATATGTTTATTGTCATCCCACAAATTATTGCCGCTTTAGGGGGTATTAATTATTTATCTAACTTATTAGGTTCAGAGTCGATTAATGCAATGCTTGTTGCAGGGTTTAGTTTAATCATTGCGGGGCTGTGTAATTTCCTAATTACGGATAATGCAGCCATAAGATATCAATCAGAATAATTTCAAGTAAATGAATAAAAAGTGTTTCATATTTGACCTTGACGGAGTGATTGTTGATACAGCGAAGTATCATTTTTTGGCATGGAAAAACCTAGCGAATAACATTGGTATAGATTTTTCACAAGCACAGAATGAACAACTAAAAGGCGTGAGTCGTGAGCAATCCTTAACTAAAATTTTAGCTTGGGGTGGCAAAACGTTATCAGCTACTAATTTTCAAGATCTAATGCGTAAAAAAAACGAGGCGTACCTAAATTATATAGCAACTATGGGCCGCTCTGAATTACTTCCTGACGTGGAACGCACCATTGACTTTCTTATAGAAACGAATCAATATGTGACCCTTGGGTCTGCAAGTAAAAATGCCCGCCCCATTCTTGAGAAAACAAATTTACTAGAAGCCTTTGACGCTATAGTTGACGGAAATGATATTACAGAAGCGAAGCCCAATCCAGAGGTGTTTTTAAAGGCAGCAAAGCTTACAAATACACAACCCAACCATTGCATTGTTTTTGAAGATTCAGTAGCGGGTATTCAGGCCGCGAACGCTGCAGGAATGATTAGCATAGGAATAGGAAACGAATCGGTATTAAATGAGGCAGTACATAATTTTACAAGTTTTACAGAAATATCAAATTCTTTTTTAGAAGAATTAATAAAAAATTAGAATAAAAAAATGAATCAAGATTATATAATAGCAAATCCCTGGTCGCTCATCGAACAAGGATTTAACCCCAAACGGGTGGAATCTTCAGAAAGCATTTTCAGTATAGGAAATGGTGCTTTTGGACAACGAGCCAATTTTGAAGAACACTACTCAGGCGATACGTTTCAAGGGAGTTATATCGCCGGTGTTTATTATCCAGATAAAACCAAAGTAGGTTGGTGGAAAAATGGCTACCCAGATTTCTTTGCAAAGGTCTTAAATGCGCCTAGTTGGATTGGAATTAACGTACGGATAAATGATGAGATATTAGATCTTCATACATGCCTGTCTGTTTCAGGATTTAGACGGGAATTAAATATGAAAGAAGGGTGGTTGTCACGTTCTTTTAAAGCCGTTTTAAATAATGGTGTTGAGGTATTCGTTTCTAGCTTGCGGTTTTTGAGTTTAGATATTGAAGAAGTTGGAGCCATTCGCTACAAAGTAACCCCACTAAATTCAGATGCCACGATCAGTTTTGAATCGTATCTAGATGCGAGTATAAAAAATAAAGATAGTAATTGGGACGATCAGTTTTGGGATATTACTAACATTCATCGCAGTTCAGAGCGTTCTTTTATAGAAGCTCAAACCATGAAAACAGCTTTCAAAATCTGTACATTCATGCAGTCTAACTGTTTTTTGAATGAGCAGCCATTAACTCTTACCTCAGAATTTGTAGAAACCAATACTACAATTACAGACCGATATACTCAAAGAGTTGAAAAAGGAACTGTTTTTGAAATTCAAAAGTTTGGAGGTTATACTGTTGAGCGTACCAATGGCGATTATCTAGTTCAAGCTGCCAACAAGGTATTAGATAAAGTAGAAAATCAAGGATTTGATCCCCTATTAGCTTCCCAAAAACAAGCTTGGGCATCCATTTGGAATCAAGCGGACATTTTGATTGAAGGAGATGTAAAGGCACAACAAGCCATTCGATTTAATATTTTTCAGTTGAATCAAACCTATCTAGGAACTGATCCACAATTAAATATTGGCCCCAAAGGGTTTACAGGGGAAAAATATGGCGGCAGTACTTATTGGGATACGGAAGCCTATTGTTTGCCTTTCTATATGGCCACAAAAGACCATTCTGTTGCTAGGAAATTATTAGAATACAGATACAATCATTTAGAAAAAGCAATTGAAAATGCCAAAAAACTTGGATTTTCAAACGGTGCTGCATTGTATCCCATGGTGACCATGAATGGAGAAGAATGCCACAACGAATGGGAAATTACATTTGAAGAAATTCATAGAAATGGTGCTATTACTTTTGCGATTTTCAACTATCAACGTTATACTGGGGATTTTTCTTACACCCTCGATAAAGGAATTGAAGTATTAATTGCGATTGCTAGGTTTTGGGTACAACGGTTTAATTATTCAACCGAAAAGAAAAGCTATGTGATGCTAGGGGTTACGGGCCCGAATGAGTATGAAAATAATGTAAATAATAATTTTTACACCAATTATCTAGCCAAATGGTGTTTTGATTTTACAATCGAAACTCTCAATAAAATTGAATTAGAGCATCCTAAAAAGTATCAACAAGTCATAGAGGTCACAGGCATTTCAAAAGATGAAATAGAAAAGATGCATCAAATTTCTACAAACATCTATCTCCCATTCTCTAAAGAGCATAATGTGTATTTACAACAAGACGGTTTTTTAGATAAAGTACTTGTTCCTGTTGATAAACTAGATGTAAAAGAGCGGCCAATCAATCAAAAATGGTCATGGGATCGCATCTTAAGATCACCATATATAAAACAAGCGGACACCCTTCAGACTTTTTACTTTTTTGAAGATCATTTTTC
>JABHDE010000004.1 GCA_018673215.1 Formosa sp.
ACCATCCCTTCGCTCCACCGCAGTGCGATTCTTGTGGGTGGATTGACGTTCTTTTGGCTTTTAGAAGGGTCGTTGCCGCTGTTTAAGTTTGGTTATAACAAATGGAAACATGCGCTACCAAACCTGTTTTTTACATTCACGACCATTCTTATCAATTTCACTTTGGCTTTTTTACTGCTAAAAACTGCTGATTGGGTTGTAATTCATGATTTTGGGATTCTTAACTGGCTTCCAGAAATGCCCCTTTGGTTGTACGTAACCATAGGTGTATTATTGATGGATTTTGTTGGGGCGTATCTACCACACTATACCGAACATAAAGTCCCACCCCTTTGGATGGTGCATTTGGTTCACCATTCGGACCACAAAGTCGATACCACTACCGCCAACCGTCACCACCCATTAGAAAGTGTGATTCGCTATGTGTTTACGCTCGCGGGTGTTTTTGTTATTGGAGCACCGATTGGAATTGTGATGTTGTACCAGTCGTTGTCATTAGTTGCGACTCAGTTCAGTCATGCGAATATCAAACTGCCTAAAAAACTAGATTATCTATTGAGCTTTGTATTGGTTTCACCTGATATGCACAAAATTCATCACCACTATCAATTGCCTTATACAGATGCGAATTATGGAAACATTTTTTCGATTTGGGATCGACTTCTCGGTACCTATATCTATATGGAACGTGAGCACATTGTGTATGGGGTGGATACCTTTCCGAATGAAACCGAAAACAGCAGTTTAAAACACCTATTGAAACAACCGTTTCAGGGTTACAGAAGACCTACAACGGATACAGTAGATAAGGCGCTCTAAGTGTTTTGTAATGTTCTAAATCAGCTTTCCAGCTCTCGCGAATTTCATCAGCCGTCCAACCGTTTTCAATCTGTTCTTGCAATAATTTTTGTCCCGCCAATTTGGTGAAAAACGGGATGAAAAAATCATCCTTATTTTCAGTATGTTGATACGCATCGATCAACCATTTCAATTCAATATGAGATAAAATCGGATGCTCTTTCAAGTTCAATCCTTTACAAGTTTTAGCTTGGTGTTTAGGGTATTTAGCTCCGACATTGGGAGTTGGTATAAACTCGAAATTATAATCACTTCCTTCTAAAAAAGGACTTCCCAAAATTTGAAACTGAAGTTCCGTTCCACGACCTACACTCACATTTGTCCCCTCAAACAAACACAAACTTGGATATAAATTGATCGCTTTTGCATTGGGTAAATTAGGAGAGGGTTTAATAGGCAGTTCATAGACCGTTTGATGGGTGTAATTTTCTACGGGAATCACTCTCAAATCACACTGAATACTCCCAGAAAGCCAACCTTCGCCGTTGATCATTTTGGCATATTCGCCAACCGTCATTCCGTGAACAATCGGAACAGGGTGCATGCCTACAAAACTTCTGTAAGTTGTATCTAAAATAGGGCCATCCACATAGTGTCCGTTTGGATTGGGTCGGTCCAAAACAAGGAGCGGTATGCCCGCCTCCGCACAGGCTTCCATTAGATAATGTAGTGTTGAAATAAAGGTGTAAAATCGTTCACCTACATCTTGAATATCAAAAATAATAAGATATAAATTCGCCAATTGTTCTTGAGTTGGTTTTTTGTTTTTTCCATAAAGAGATACAATTGGAATGCCGGTTGAAACATCAATCCCATTTTTAATAGTTTCTCCCGCATCCGCAGTCCCTCTAAACCCATGTTCAGGAGCAAATACTTTTTTGACCGCAATATTTAAACTCAATAAAGAATCTACCAAATGCGTGTATCCTTCGTCTTTAAAAATAACCGAAGTTTGATTGGCAACAATACCAATATATTTATTTTTTAGAATCGGTAGATAGCTTTCAGTTTGTTGTGCTCCAACCCTCAAGGGGGTTTGTGCTTGCGAATTTGACTGGTTTCGGCACGAAAGAAGTGTCAGAACAAATAATAAAACTGTATTTTTGATAAAATTTAAATGCATTTATAAGTTTTGAATTACGAGTATTTTTTAGCCAAACGAATCATTGGAAATAAGTCCTATAAAAGTAGTGTTTCGGCGCCAATAATAAAAATCGGAATTGCAGCCATTGCAATTAGCACCATTGTGATGCTGATCGCGATTGCTACTGGCATTGGTTTGGAACATAAAATTCGCGATAAAGCCGTGGCATTTAACGGCCATATTACGATCTCTAATTTTGACAGCAATGAATCTGAAGGATCTCAAGTGCCTGTTTCTATAAATCAAGATTTTTATCCTGATTTTAAATCAGTTGAGGGTGTGTCTCATATTCAAGCTGTTGCCAATAAATTTGGAATTATTAGAACCAATACCGATTTTGAAGGTTTGTTTTTAAAAGGGGCAGGTACGGACTACGATTGGAGGTATTTCAAAGAGTTTTTAATAGAAGGACGTCTCCCACAATACACTCAAAAATACAGCAACGAAGTTTTAATTTCTAAGTACTTGGCAGACCGTTTGGGGTTTGTGGTAGGGGATAGCTTTCAGATGTATTTTATGAAATCCGATCCAAGCAAACCGCCCAGTATCATGAAATATGCCGTGGTGGGTATCTTTAATTCGGGCTTTGAAGAATTAGACAAAACCTATGTCATTGGAGATATCAACCATGTACAACGCTTGAACAGATGGACCAAAGATCAGATTGGAAATTTTGAAGTTTTCATCTCTAATTATAACGATTTAGATCGGCTCGGAAATGAGGTCTACGTACAAACCCCCTCGACTTTAGATGCGATGACCGTCAAACAAAAGTATGCGACTATCTTTGAATGGATTCCAATTTTCACCACCAATATCTATGGGATTATAGGCATTATGATTCTTGTGGGTGCTATTAATATGATCACGGCTTTACTCGTTTTGATTCTTGAACGTACTCAAATGATTGGCATTCTCAAAGCTTTGGGGAGCAGTAACTGGAGCATTCGGAAAGTATTTTTGTACAATGCATCTTATTTGATTGCTTGCGGCTTGTTTTGGGGCAACCTTATTGGGATTGGAATCTTATTACTTCAAAAGCAATTTGAGTTCCTAAAATTAGATCCCTCAGTGTATTATGTCACCGTCGCTCCTGTGTATCTCGATTGGACTTATGTGCTTTTACTCAATTTGATGACTTTTGTGTTGTGTCTATTAATGTTGCTCATCCCTTCGTTTTTAATCAGTAAAATTGTGCCTGTAAAAGCCATTCAATTCGAATAAAAACTTCTGTATTCCAGATTTGTATCCCGAAAAATTTAACGTATTTTTGTGCCAAATTGAGAACATGAAGTACGCCCAAAATATTTTAGAAACCATTGGAAACACGCCATTAATAAAGATGAACGTCCTCACAAAAGAATTGCCGTGTTTGGTTTTGGCAAAATACGAAACCTTTAATCCTGGGAATTCTGTAAAAGACCGTATGGCGTTACAAATGATTGCAGATGCGGAAGCCGATGGCCGTCTCAAACCTGGAGGAACCATTATTGAAGGAACTTCAGGGAATACGGGAATGGGTTTGGCATTGGCAGGAATTATCAAAGGCTATAAATGTATTTTTGTACTGGCAGATAAGCAGTCCAAAGAAAAAATGGATATTTTACGTGCCGTGGGTGCTGAGGTCGTGGTCTGTCCAACTTCTGTAGAACCAGACGATCCTCGATCTTATTATTCCGTTTCTAAACGATTGGCAGAAGAAACCCCCAACTCTTGGTATGTGAACCAATACGACAACCCGAGCAATTGCAAGGCGCACTTTTTGAGTACCGGTCCCGAAATTTGGGAGCAAACCGATGGGAAAGTCACCCATTTTGTGGTGGGTGTCGGAACAGGAGGTACAATTTCTGGTGTGGGGAGTTATTTGAAAATGAAAAACCCGAATGTGAAAATATGGGGGGTTGATACCTATGGAAGTGTGTTTAAAAAATACCACGAAACAGGAATTTTTGATGAAAAAGAAATTTATCCCTATGTTACTGAGGGCATAGGAGAAGATATTTTGCCTTTGAATGTCAACTTTGGAGTGATTGATGGGTTTACGAAAGTAACCGATAAAGATGGCGCCGTCTATACACAACGTTTGGCAAAAGAAGAAGGCATGTTTTTAGGCAACTCTGCAGGCTCTGCGATCAAAGGGGTGCTTCAATTGAAAGAACATTTCAAGCCCGATGATGTGGTAGTGGTTCTGTTTCACGACCATGGCAGTCGTTATGTAGGCAAAATGTTTAATGACGATTGGATGCGAGAAAAAGGCTACATTGAATAGGACTTTCTGAGCATAAAAAGTTTTAAAATCATCTATTTTTTTGGAAATAGGTGATTTTTTTCTACGTTTATATCCGAGATAAAGACCCCAGATCTAAATCTTCAAAAAAGAGTTTAACCGAAGTTTTAGATGAAATTTTATTGAAAACCGTTTTGTAAGCGATAGAGCTTTATACGCCTATGAGCAAAGATCTCTTGCAAATACAAAACAACTTTAAGAAGTCAGTATGTAGTATCAAATCATTGATTTACAGTTTTTTAAATTCAACAAAAATGAAATATATATAATCGAAATAAACGCAACTCTGCGGATATACACTAGTTACCACACATTTGAGAAAAATACTCTACATATTGACAATTTTAGTTTTCGGAGCAACTTATGCTCAAGAGTACAAGACTTCCGATTGTAATTTACAAACGGAAAATCAACTATGGAAAACGGAATTTGAAAAAGCGGAATTTAAATCAGAGCGTATTGAATTGATAAAAGCTACAAAGTCTACTCCAAAAAAACTAACAAAAGCGTTTATGAATTTACTAATTATTAACACTATTGTCCCAATAAAGTTTGCCTTTAATAAATTCAACTGCCACTCTAAAAAAGAAGATATTAT
>JABHDE010000037.1 GCA_018673215.1 Formosa sp.
CAAAATCGATAGTGATCCGTGCTTTATTTGGCGATTTACCGCCTTCTTGTCCTCTAGAGGGGTCAGACGTGCCTTCTCCAACTTGTCCAATAACAGAAGTTACCAGAAAGTTTTTGCCATTAACCTCATATTTTTTCAAATAATCTTCTATATCTTTTTCGATTTCCATAGAAATAAGATTCGTTTCCTCAATGTCCGTTCCAATGGGGTATTCTATAAAAACAAAGACTTGTTTGGCATCTGTATTTGGGAAAAACAATATTTTCGGAGGAAATGTGTACATTAGTAATGCCGCAAGAACCAATAACCCAAATGTTCCAATAACAATACTTGCAGGCTTTTTACCTTTGAGTGCATAACTTAAAAAGCGTTCATACAGGTTTTCTAACTTTGAAATAAAAGTGGCTTTAGACTCTTTTTTAGGCACCACTTTCATATATACAGAAATTAACATCGGATTGATGATCAGGGCAACGAACAGTGATGAGCTCAATACAATAATTAAGGTAATTGGAAGCCATTTCATAAATTCACCCATAATGCCTTCCCATAAAATCAAAGGTAAAAATGCGGCTAAGGTTGTGGCGGTCGATGCAATAATTGGCATCGCTACTTCGCCAACACCAAGTTTAGCAGCTTTAATTCTTGGGTAGCCTTCGTCCATCAATCGATAGACATTTTCGACCACCACAATACCGTTATCCACCAACATTCCAAGAGCAATCACTAAAGAAAACAATACCATTGTATTAAGGGTGACCCCCATAAAACTCAATATGGAAAACGATAAAAACATCGATAGTGGAATGGCAATTCCAACAAACAAAGCATTTCTGAAACCCAAAAAGAAGTAGAGCACCGCAACCACTAGAATCACTCCTAAAATAATGCTGTTCTCAAGATCGGAAACCATAGTGCGTGTGTCGTTGGACTGATCGTTTGTTTTAGAAATAATTAAATTTTGTGGGAAGACGTTTGTAGCAGCTTCTTCTAAAATTTCATCAATTTTTTCGGAGGCTTCAAGAAGGTTCTGCCCCCCTCGTTTCTTAACATCCAGCATTACTACGGGCTGCATATATTCGCGAGCAAAACTCTCTTTTTCTTGTTCTTTAAAATTGACCTCGGCAATGTCTCTTAGATACACGATATTGCCTTTTTCTTGTTTAATGATAATATCTCTAACGGCTAAAGGATCATTAAATTCCCCTAAGATTCGAACGGTTCTTCTGATGCCATTTTCTAAAATATCACCTCCAGAAACACTCATATTTTCAAAAGAAACAGCGTTTTCAATATCGTTGAAACTAATTTTTGAAGCTTCCATTTTGTATAAATCGACTGCAATTTCAAGTTCCTTTTCTTGAACCCCCCGAATGTCAACACTTGAGATTTCACTAAGCTCTTCTATTTCATCTTCTAAATATTCCGCATATTCTTTAAGTTGATCCATCGAAAATTCGCCGGACAAGTTAATATTCATAATTGGAATTCGCTCGCTAAAATTCATTTCTGAAACACTCGGCTCAGAGGGTAAATCTTTAGGGAAATCCGGGTCAGCCATCGCAACATCGACTTTGTCTTTCACTTTTTGAAGGGCTTCTGCTGGCGTAAAATCAAAACTAAATTCCACTACAATACTAGAGTACCCCTGAATGGAATTAGACGTGATTTTATCTACCCCTGTAATTGAATTTATTTCTTTTTCCAACCGTTTGGTAATGAGTTTTTCAACGTCTTTTTCAGAGTTCCCAGGGTAGGGAGTGGCAACATAGATTTGTGGAATAATAATTTCTGGAAAATTTTCACGCGCCATTCCCATATACGAAAGTAATCCACTCAATACAATGATAAAAGTAATAACAGAAACGGTCATGCGATTTGATATCGCCCATGAAGAAAGTTTAAATTCTTTTATTTTTTTTGTGCTCATAGTTTATTGTTGTACAAGAGTTACATCTTCGTTATTATTGACAAGTCGTGCGCCTTTGTCTACTAAAATAGAATTAGAAACAAGTCCGTCAGAGATGTACGATTGGTTGTCGTAATTCATTGCTTCTTTCACATACGTCTTTACAACTTTGTAGTTGTTTTCTTTTGGTTCAAGGGTGTAAACAAAGGTTTTATTATCTCGATCCTTTTGGACAAGACGGGACGGGACTACAATACCGTTCGCTTTAAAGTCATTTATTTTAAGGTTCGCTAGCAAATTCGCTTTTAACTCATTGTTAGAGTTTTTTAGATCTATGCGCGTTTTAAAACTTCGATTGTTGGGGTTGATAAAATTACCAACTTGAGATATTTTTGCTTTGGTGTTTAGATCTATTGAACTAAAACTCAAGAGTACTTCTGTTCCTTTTTTGATTGATTTTAAATAGGTCTCAGTAACGTCACTTTCGACGTAAACAGTATTTAAATTCACCAACCTTAAGAAGGGTGTTTGTGGAGAAGTGAGTTCTCCAATTTTGGCAAAAACTTGATCTATATTTCCTGAAAATGGAGCTATTATTTTCATTTTTCTTGCTTGTGCTCTCAAACTTTTTAAATTGTTTTCTAAACTTTCCTTTTGGGCTTTTGCTTGCAGGTACTGAATTTCACTTCCAATGTTCTGATCCCAAAGTCTAGCTTGACGCTCAAAAGTTGTGGTTGCCAAAGATAGTTGGGTTTTTAATTGTAAAACAGAATTATCAATAACATCACTATCCAACGTCGCCAGGATTTGTCCTTTTGTAACATTTTGCCCTTCTTTAACTAAGATCGCTGTGACCGTGCCTCCTATTTCAGCACGAAGATCGATGCTTTGATCGGCCTTTACAGTTCCCTGTACTTCTATGTAATGATTAAAATCTTTGATCTCTGCATTAAGTGACGTCACCGTCATTATTTTTTTTAGAGTATCTAATTCAGAAATAGCCTTTTCAACATCTTTTAGTTCTGTACCTATTCGGCTCATTTGCTTTATGAGTGCTGCCTTTTTTGTTTTCAGTTCGGTCAGGGATTGAGATTCTTTGTCCGAAGTATTACAGGAAAGTATAAGGGATAAAATCAATAGTAAAAGTGTATTTTTCATAAGGGTAGTATTAAGATGGAATTTCATTGTCTAATTTTTAAGAGGGGGGTTGATAAGTACTTCTAAATCAATTCTTTTTATGAGAATATTCAGCATAGACTGTAAATAGTCTTGTTGTGCAGTGTATAATTGACGTTGTGCTTGTGAAAGATCGAAACTTGTAGTCAGTCCTTCAAAAAATTTAACTTCATTTTTTTGTGCAATCTGCCCTGAAAGTTCAAGGGCCTCTTTTTTAATGTCAAGATCTTCAACGGCAAATTCGTAGTCACTTTTTGCACGAGCTATTTCTAATTTAATCTTTTCTGAAGTTTCCTTTAAAAGGGACTTAGATTTCTCTAAATTGAGGCGGGCTTTTTTGGTAGATGCGCTGCGTCCAAGAGAGCTAAAAATGGGGATGTCCATTGAGACACCAAACAGAGAAGATCCAAACCAATCTTGAGAACTATCTAAAAAATCGAATTGATTATTATTTCCAGAATAACTGCCGTTTAAGAATGCATTAATACGAGGTAATGCTTTACTTTTTTCTAATTTCAACAGGAGTTCTTTCCCTTTTAAATCATTGAACGCAATTTTATAATCCACTACGTTTTCTACTTCAAGAATCGATTCTAAGGGCGTAAGAGAGGTGTACATTGCGATCAGTTGATCCAAGCCATTTGTAAGTTCTACAGCAGTATCTAAATCCAATCCAAGGGTGTTATTAAACATTTGATATGCAATTTTTTTTAAGCGTTTTACATAACTTTGATTGCTTTTTAAACTAGCCAAGGTGAGTTGTAATTGCTGCACACTTTCTTGTTCGACCAAACCATTTTCGTAAACTTTTGTAAGATCTCTAACATTGTTTTCTAACAAGCTAATATTTGAATTTACAATCTTTAGGTTTTCTTCAGCAAGCAATACGTTTCCATAGGTGTAAGCGACCATTTTACGAAGTTCAATTTCTGTTTTTTCTTTCGCATTTTCTGAAATCTCAAGGTATACTTTAGCTGCCTGTAAGCCTACCAAATACGACCCATCAAATATTTTCTGAGAAATCGTAACCGTTCCATTCATTGTTTGTTTTGTTCCAAAAGTAATTTCAGAAAACTGACCTGGACTTCCTCCAAAGAATTCTGCAGGGATCAACGATATTTGTTGTTTCAACCAGTTGTTATAGGTGATTCCTGCTTTAATTTGAGGCAATCCAGTGGATGTTGTTTCCCATTTTTGGAGTTTGGAAATTTCTACATCACGGGCGGCATTTTTGCTCAAAGAATTATTTTGAAGCGCAAAATCAACGGCTTCTTTTAATGAAAATCGCGACATCTCTTGTTGAGAAAATACCGATGTAGTTATTAGTAAAAAGAGTATAAATTTAGGAAGCATTTGGCGTAAGATTTGATTGTATATAATTATTCAGCAGATTTAATCCTGATTTGGTAACAATGGCTCGTAAATGGTATTCGAGGTAACTTTCAAAAAGATAGTTTTTATCAAAAAGTTGTTCTGGGAAAACACTAATATCCCGAATAGCAGTCATCCCATTAAAATACAACCTCGATATAAAATTAATATCAATATCAGGTCTAAACAATCCAGTATCCATTCCCATTTTTAGACTGTTCTCAACAGATGAGTGCATCTTTTCAAATTGTTTAATTTTTAGACGCTCAAAAATTTGAGGGTAATATTTTTTAAGTTGATACTGTGGTGAAACACGTTCATTTTTGAAGTAATTCATCACAAACATTTTGATGTCATACAGTTCTTCAATAGGGTTGATTGAGGCTGCATTAATTCTGTCAATTCCATCAGAAATATGATCTAGAATAGAAAAAGTAACCACCTCTACAAGCTCTGTTTTGTTAGCAAAATGGGCGTAAATTGTCTTTTTCGAAATTCCCATAGCATTTGCAATGTCATCCATTGTGACGCTTTTGAATCCGAAGGATAAAAATAACTCTTCTGCTTTTGATATAATGTTTTCTCTCATAATTGTCTGCAAACCTACAACAGGAAACTTAAAAAACAATTTAAGTTTCCAAAGTTTTACAAAGATTTAACATTTATTAGTTTCTCTTTGTAACTTAGTTTTAGGAATTCACTTATTTTTGTCTTATGAAAGCCATTGAAACATACCAAAAACAATTTTTAGCATATTTAGAAAATTACAAATCGGTCCGAGAGCCTAAAAACCTTTACCAACCCATTGAGTATATTCTAAATTTAGGCGGAAAGCGTTTACGCCCTGTTTTGACCCTTATGACAGCAGAGTGCTTTGAAGGGAATGTTAATAATGCCCTAGACGCTGCCTTGGCAGTAGAGGTTTTTCATAACTTCTCACTCATTCATGATGATATTATGGACGCTGCTCCGCTGCGTCGTGGTCATCAAACTGTGCACGAAAAGTGGGATTTAAATACCGGAATTTTATCGGGGGATGCAATGCTTATTATGGCTTATCAACTTTTTGAAAACTATCCACCAGACGTTTTTCAAAAGCTAGCCATACTTTTTAGTAAAACCGCTTTAGAAGTTTGTGAGGGCCAACAATATGACATTGATTTTGAAACGCGTGATACTGTTTCAATTTCAGAGTATCTTAAAATGATTGAATACAAAACAGCAGTATTAGTTGGCGCTGCGATGAAAATGGGCGCTATTATTGCCAACGCATCAGTAGAGGACCAAGACAGAAGTTATGAATTTGGAAAAAATTTAGGAATTGCTTTTCAATTACAAGACGATTACTTAGATGTTTTTGGCGATCCAGATACATTTGGAAAACAAGTTGGGGGCGATATTATAGAAAATAAAAAAACCTTCTTATACTTAAAGGCTTTAGAATTTTCATCAGAATCGGACCAACAAAAATTGAAAGACTTGTTCAGCACAGAAGATACCGACTCAAAAAATAAAGTAGAGGTTGTTAAGCAGATCTTTAATGCTTCAGGATCCTCTGAGGCGACTAAAAAGGCGATTACCTACTATACCAAAACAGCCTTTGAGGTTTTAAAAACCATGAATATTTCAGAAAAAAAGAAACAAACTCTTTCAAACTTTGGAACGCAACTTATGACTCGAGACGTTTAAAATCGTTGCTTTTGTTCGATAATATTTAATATCTTCATATTTATATCATTTTCATATTTGATATCCCTGAAAAATCGTATTTTTGACCTATATTTTTCTAAAGAAAAAATAGAATAACAAATTCATGGATAAGTATTCTTTTTTAAACGCCGCCCATACCGCCTATTTTGCGGATTTATACGAACAATATCAACAAGATCCTGATAGTGTGGAACCCAGCTGGAAAGCTTTTTTTCAAGGCTATGATTTTGGAAGCGATAACTACGGAGTTTCAGGTGAAATTGTAGAAGGTGTAGACACTCAAATTCCCGAGCATGTCCAAAAAGAATTCCAAGTTGTTAAACTTATCGATGATTACCGTACTCGTGGACATTTATTTACCAAAACGAACCCTGTCAGAGATCGCAGAAAATACACACCTTCTTTAGAGTTAAGCAATTTTGGACTGTCGTCCGCAGACTTAGATACCGTTTTTAATGCAGGTGATATTATTGGGATTGGGCCTCAAAGCTTGCGTGAGATTCAAAAGCATCTGGAAGCTATTTATTGCGATGCAATCGGCGTAGAATACATGTACATCCGAAGACCAAATGAGCGTCAATGGATTCAAGATAAACTTAACAATAATGATAATCACGGTAATTTCACGCCGAATCAAAAAAAACACATCCTCAAAAAACTAAACGAAGCGGTTTCGTTTGAAACCTTTTTGCATACAAAGTATGTGGGTCAAAAACGGTTTTCTCTGGAAGGAAACGAATCTTTAATTCCTGCCGTGGATGCGCTTATCGAAAAAGCGGCTGCCTATGGGGTCAAAGAATTTGTCATGGGCATGGCCCACCGAGGTCGTTTGAGTACATTGACCAATATTTTTGGCAAATCGGCCAGTGATATTTTTAGTGAATTTGACGGTAAAGATTATGAAGAAGAAGTTTTTGATGGCGATGTGAAATACCACCTTGGTTGGACAAGTGATCGATTGACAGATAATGGCAATCGAATCAACTTAAGTATTGCACCCAACCCTTCTCACTTAGAAACCGTAGGGGCAGTTGTTGAAGGAATCACAAGAGCCAAACAAGACAAGCTCAACCCTGAAGATGCCAGCAAAGTGTTGCCTATTGTGGTACACGGAGATGCTGCTATCGCAGGTCAAGGACTTGTTTATGAAGTCGTTCAAATGGCACAGTTAGATGGCTATAAAACCAATGGAACCATTCATATCGTGGTCAATAACCAAATTGGATTTACCACAAATTATCTCGATGCACGTTCCTCTACCTATTGTACAGATGTTGCAAAAGTGACCCTGTCTCCGGTATTACATGTCAATGCTGATGATGCCGAAGCTGTAGTGCACTCGATTTTATTTGCCTTAGATTTTAGAATGCAGTTTAAGCGGGATGTATTTATTGATTTATTAGGCTATCGAAAATATGGTCATAACGAAGGAGATGAACCGCGTTTTACACAACCGAAGCTCTATAAAGCCATTGCAAGTCATAACAACCCGCGCAATATTTATGCACAAAAATTAATGGATGAAGGCATTATTGATTCCAATTATGTTTCAAAGCTTGAGCAAGATTATAAAGCTTCTTTAGAAACGGAATTAGTTACCTCCCGAAAAGAAGATAAAACCGTTATTACCCCATTTATGCAAGAGGCTTGGAGTAAATTTCCTAGAGCCAATTCTCATAAAATGAATGTATCAATAGATACCACATACCCTAAAGAAAAACTTGTTACACTCGCAAAAGTTATATCCTCACTCCCAGAAGACAAGAAGTTTATACGCAAAATTTCACGTTTGATTGAAGCTCGAAAACAAATGTTTGAGGATGATAAACTCGATTGGTCTATGGCCGAACATTTGGCCTATGGTTCGCTTTTAGAAGAAGGTTTTAATGTGCGTATTTCTGGACAGGATGTCGAGCGGGGGACGTTCTCACACCGACATGCCGTAGTAAAAGTTGAAGACAGTGAAGAAGAAGTGATTCTACTCAAAAATATAAGTCCAAACCAAGGACAATTTAATATTTATAACTCTTTGTTATCCGAATATGGAGTTGTTGGATTTGACTATGGCTATGCCATGGCAAGCCCAAACACCCTTACTATCTGGGAAGCTCAATTTGGGGATTTCAGTAATGGCGCCCAAATTATGATTGACCAATACATATCATGTGGAGAAGATAAATGGAAAACACCCAACGGAATTGTAATGTTATTACCGCATGGCTATGAAGGTCAAGGAGCAGAACATTCCTCAGGACGAATGGAACGTTATCTGCAACTCTGCGCAAAAGACAATATGTTTATTGCCGATTGTACCACACCAGCTAATATGTACCATTTATTGAGACGCCAACTCAAAGCTGATTTCAGAAAGCCATTAATTGTATTTACACCTAAAAGTTTATTGCGTCACCCAAAAGTAGTGTCTACGGTTGATGAATTTGCTAATGGAAGTTTCCAAATGCTAATTGATGATGCCTCAGCACAAGCAGAAACCATTAAAACCTTGGTTTTTGTAACCGGTAAATTCTATTATGATTTATTAGAAGTGCAAGAAAACTTAGGCAGAACCGATGTTGCTCTGGTTCGAATTGAACAACTATTTCCACTTCCAGAAGACGAAATAGAGGCAGTGATTTCAAAATATAAAAATACAGAGGACATTGTTTGGGCACAAGAAGAACCAAGAAATATGGGGGCTTACGCCCACATCTTAATGCATATCGACGCTGCTAAGCATTGGCGTGTGGCTTCAAGACGAAGCTACAGTGCACCCGCGGCTGGAAGTGCCACACGCTCCAAAAAACGACACAAAGAAGTCATAGACTTTGTTTTTGATAAAACAAAAGACAACCAAAGAAAAAAACTAAAATAAACACACAATGATTTTAGAAATGAAAGTGCCCTCACCAGGCGAATCCATCACAGAAGTAGAAATTGCAGAATGGTTAGTTCAAGAAGGGGATTATGTAGAAAAAGACCAAGCTATTGCGGAGGTTGATAGCGATAAAGCAACCTTAGAGTTGCCAGCAGAAGCGAGTGGAACCGTCACCTTTAAAGCGGAAGTAGGCGATGCTGTTGAGGTAGGAGCTGTGGTGTGTTTGATTGACACCAGTGCTGCTAAACCAGAAGTGGGCGATGCACCTAAAGCGACTGTTGCCACACCAGAAGTTGTTTCAACGCCAAAAGTTGAAGCCGTAGCAAATACATCTTATGCCACAGGATCTGCAAGCCCTGCAGCTAAAAAAATACTGTCTGAAAAAGGCATTGAAGCCAACGCAATTACAGGCACCGGAAAAGATGGACGCATCACAAAAGAAGATGCTGTTAAGGCCGTTCCATCAATGGGACAACAAATAAACGTAGAAGGACGTGGTGTGTCACGTTCTAAACTTTCTATGTTACGTCGAAAAGTAGCAGAACGTTTGGTGACTGCCAAAAACGAAACGGCTATGTTAACGACGTTTAACGAAGTTGATATGTCTCCAATTTTCGAATTGAGAAAACAATACAAAGAAACCTTTAAAGAAAAGCACGATGTTGGACTTGGGTTTATGAGTTTCTTTACGCTCGCCGTGGTGCGTGCCTTAAAATTATTCCCTTCGGTCAATTCTATGATCGATGGAAAAGAAATGATTTCATACGATTTTTGTGATATCAGTATTGCTGTTTCTGGTCCTAAAGGACTCATGGTTCCTGTGATTCGCAATGCAGAAGACTTATCGTTCCGTGGCGTAGAAGCAGAGGTGAAACGTTTGGCCATTCGGGCTCGTGATGGGCAAATCACCGTCGATGAAATGACAGGTGGAACCTTTACCATTTCTAATGGAGGGGTTTTTGGAAGCATGCTTTCAACACCAATTATCAACCCACCACAAAGTGCCATTCTTGGAATGCATAATATTGTCGAACGTCCAGTCGCCATTGATGGGAAGGTAGAAATTCGTCCGATTATGTACGTTGCCTTGTCTTATGACCATAGAATCATTGATGGTAGAGAATCGGTTGGGTTCCTAGTCGCGGTGAAAGAAGCGCTCGAAAATCCACAAGAATTTTTGATGAATGAAGATGTTAAAAAGGCGTTAGAGCTTTAAAGTTAGTAAGTACGAGCAAAAGATGCTGCTCTAACGGGGAGGCACTTTATTCTTTATCTCAATCCATTTATATCATACTGTGACACAAAGTTCCAAACGATTTCAGATGCGTTCTGGCCTTGATATGTTGTGCTAAACCAAACATGCTCTCCTCCAATGTATTTATAATGCTCAACAGAAACGGAACTATCTCCCTGATCATAAACATAATATTCAATTGACATCCCTCCACTATTGTCAGTGCTTACAGTTGGGACTGTAATCGTATTATTGAAATTAATCCAATGGTCTAAAGTACTTTGTGTAGAGCTCCAATCACTGTTCCCGTTATAGGGGAGAACAACGTCAGAGGTTCCATGAAGATGTACTATTGGTATGGGACGACTTGTTTGACCTATACAATCTAACATTACTCCAGAAACAGATGCTACTGCAGCAACTAAATTACTTTTATAATTTGCAAGCCCATATGCCATCATACCACCATTTGAATATCCAGCACCATAAATTCTCTCCATATCAATATTATATTGAGATGAAATTTCATTAATAATAGATTCAACAAATCCTAAATCATCCGCATTACTCTTATTGTCCCCTCCCGTTGGACAAGCATTCCAGTGAGAAGAACCTTCTAAACAACTTCCTTGCGGGTAAACTAAAATAAAAGTGTCAGATTCCGCAACAGCACGCATGTCAGCATCATTCATGAATTCGCTTGCATTGCCCCCAAAACCATGGAAATTAAATAATACTGGAACTGGAGATGCACTGTCATAAGAGTTGGGTACATACAAAACATATTCTCTATTTATGCCATCATGAACAATTGATTGGGGATTATTATTTGTATAACAGGACTCTGAATGTTCTTTGACATCATCTTTTTTACAACTGCTAAGAATTGATAGTAAAATAGTAAATAGTAAAATAGATTTTTTCATTGTACAGTATCTTTAATTTTTTTAAACGCCTATTTCTTTTAGTTATTGTGTATAACCCCCTGCTGGTGCAAGCATCTTGCTTGTGCCGAAAACAATCTAATACTATTCATATACTCGTATTATATATTTTCTATTCATTTTTTTTCTTCTTACTCTTGCTGTCACGAGCGGGACACTCGCGCTAGCGGGGATTTTAATTTCTAATTTTTCAAAGTTCATTTTTCTTCTTTTTCCTTTTTTAGCGTTCTGATAATGAAGCACAACGGTCTCGGCTATGAGTAGTTGCGTGGTTTTGCGATTAACTTTGCGAGTACGCACCAAGTTGGAAATTCCTGCGGATTTTCAGAAGTAGGCGAGAACAAGCAATTACTTATAGCCATTGTTGTAGGTTTTTTTTTTAGAATTTTGATTCAATATATTTTTTTCAGTTTCCCTTTTTTCTGCTGTTTTATAAGTTTTTCCATATCCGAATTCTTTCCGAGCTCCGATTTGTTTTGTTTATAAAATTTAATCGCATTTTCAGCTCCAGCAACAGCACATTCCACTTTATTTTTCGAGTAGTCATTTTCAAGACTATACTTAGTCCATCCACTCATAAATGACATTAAGCAATCCGCACAATCTAAAGGCACAATTCCAGAAACCAATTCTATTGAAACAGTTGGACTTCCGCTCATCCATTTCATTAAAAAAGCATTGACTTCTTTTCGCTTACTTGAATTTTCCGAAATAGGTGTTTTTAATAACCATTCAGTGGAATTCAGAACTAATTGTTCAGTTTTCTTGTAGTCTTCAGCATTTTCGAGTTTTAAATCATTCGGGATTTGAACTTCTTGGGCGAATAAACTTGTGCTTATAAACAATAAGCAAATTAATGTCTTAATTTTATTCATAGTTTTTATTTTAAATTACCTACAACTAATGTATATAAACCACTAGAGGTGTTTATTTCCTTTATATTTTTGTTTGGAGTGGTTCAATACATCCCAAATTGGGGTGTATTGTGCCACTCTAGTTCCCCAAGTGTTTCTAAAATTCAAATAAAATAATTGCTTACAACTGGTTGAGTTGGGTATTGAAGATTCAGATCTGGGGATTTAAATCACTGATAAACTTATAAAAAAAAAGTATTAAGTTCCAAAAAGATAAAAACTTTACCGTTTCAACTTAATGCGCTTCGAGCCAATTGACACCCTTATCCATTTCCACATCCAAAGGAACACTTAATGAATAGGCGTTCTCCATTTCTTCTTTGATTAAGGTTTTCATGGTTTCCAACTCAGGCTTGTAAACATCAAAAACCAGTTCATCATGCACCTGAAGAAGCATTTTGGTTTTAAAGCCACCGTCTTCCAGCTTGTTATGGATGTTAATCATTGCAATTTTAATGATATCTGCGGCGCTTCCTTGGATGGGAGCATTCACCGCATTGCGTTCCGCAGCTCCTCTGACAATCGCATTTCGAGAGTTGATGTCTTTGAGGTAACGACGGCGGTTAGAAACCGTTGTCACATAGCCATGATCTCTTGCAAAATCAACCTGTGAACTCATATATTTCCGAAGTTTTGGATAGGTTTCATAATAGGTTTCAATCAGCTCTTTGGCCTCGGTTCGGCTTAAATCGGTTTGGTTGCTCAGACCAAAAGCGGACACCCCATAAATAATTCCAAAGTTGACTGTTTTGGCATTTCCACGCTGTTCTCTCGTCACTTCTTCCAACGGCACATTAAATACTTTTGCCGCAGTCGAGGCATGAATGTCTTCACCGTTTTTAAAGGCCTCAATCATGGTTTCTTCTTCGCTCATGGCTGCAATAACCCGCAATTCAATTTGAGAATAATCCGCCGCCAAAAGGATGTACTCCTCATTTCGTGGAATAAATGCTTTTCGCACTTGACGCCCGCGTTCGGTTCGGATCGGAATGTTTTGAAGGTTGGGGTTGTTACTACTCAAACGCCCTGTGGCAGCCACCGTTTGCATGTACTCGGTATGGATATGTCCAGTACTCTCTAACACTTGTTCGGGCAGTGCATCTACATAGGTGCTTTTCAGTTTGGCAAGTCCTCTGTAATCCAATACTTTTTGAATGATGTCATGGTCTTTTGCCAAATAAGACAACACATCTTCTGCCGTACTGTACTGACCTGTTTTTGTTTTCTTTGGTTTATCGACCAACTTCATTTTTTCAAACAAAATCACCCCCAATTGTTTGGGCGAGGCAATATTAAAGGTCTCTCCAGCAGCTTCAAATATTTCTGTTTGGAGTCTCTCAATATCATTGTTTAAGTCTTCCGAAAGTGAGTTTAAAAATTCTGTATCGAGTTTGATCCCTTCTAATTCCATCGAGGCTAAAACCTTCACCAATGGGATTTCTATCTCATTAAATAATTTTAAAGTATCGGCATCGGTCAATTCTTTTTTGAAATGACTTGCCAATTGATAGGTAATGTCTGCATCTTCCACCGCATATTCGGTGAGTTTTTCAAGGGACACATCGCGCATTGAAAGTTGATTCTTTCCTTTTTTTCCAATAAGTTCTGTAATAGAAATTGGACTGTAATTCAAGTAAGTTTCTGCCAACACCTCCATATTGTGACGCATATCAGGGTTGATTAAATAATGCGCAATCATGGTATCAAACAAAGTTCCTTTGACCTCGATATTATATTTATGCAATACTTTTAAGTCATACTTCAAATTTTGCCCAATTTTCTCAATATGAGTGGCTTCAAAAAAGGGTCTAAATAATTCGATTAATTTTTGGGCTTCCTCAAAAGATTCTGGAAACGGAATGTAAAATCCTTTATGTGCTTCCCAAGAAAAAGCTATACCAACAAGTTCTGCTTTCAACGGATTGAGTCCTGTAGTTTCGGTATCAAAACAGACCGAAGTTTGGTTCATTAACTGCTTAATTAAGAGTTTTAACCCTAAATCACCTGAAACACTTTGGTAAAAGTGGGGAACCGAATTCGCGGTTTCTCTTCCGTAGTTTTGTGTCGCCACAGCCGCTGAAGGTTCATCTCCTCCAAACAACGAAAATTGTCCAGCTCCTGCTTCGGTTGTTGGACTCGCAGCGGGTTTTGGAGCAGAATCCTCTGTCGCTGAAGGGGTGCTTTCAGGGGGATTTACAGCAAATGTTTTATTAAAATTATCGATCAATCTCCTGAACTCCAAGTCTTGAAAAAGGACATTCACTTTTTCGGTATCGGGGGCAGAGAGTTCAAAACTTTTGGCATCAAATTCTACAGGAACATCCAACAGAATAGTGGCCAGTTTTTTTGAAAGGAGTCCAAGCTCGGCGTTGGCTTCAATCTTTTCTTTCATTTTCCCTTTGAGTTCATGGGTGTTTGCCAATAAATTTTCCATGCTGCCATATTGTGCAAGTAGTTTTTTGGCAGTTTTATCGCCCACGCCAGGAAGCCCGGGAATGTTATCAGAAGCATCGCCTTTCATCCCTAAAAAGTCAATCACTTGAAGTGGGTCTTCAATCTCAAATTTTGCTTTAATTTCTTCGACACCCCAAGTTTCATAGCCGCCTCCAAACACAGGGCGGTACATAAAAATATTCTCACTGACCAGTTGTGCAAAATCTTTATCGGGGGTGACCATAAAGGTTTTATAGCCTTCTTTTTCGGCTTTTTTAGCTAGGGTTCCAATAATATCATCTGCCTCAAATCCTTCTTTGACAATTATAGGAATATGCATCGCCTCCAAAATTTCATAGATATAAGGAATGGCTACTTTAATTCCTTCGGGGGTTGCATCCCTGTTGGCTTTATATTCTTTAAAAATTTCAACACGGTCTTTACTGCCGCCTTTGTCAAAACAAACGGCCAAATGATCCGGACGTTCTCTTTTTATAACATCTAATAATGAGTTGGTAAACCCAAGAATGGCAGAAGTATCTAGCCCTTTAGAGTTGATTCGAGGGTTTTTGATAAACGCATAATAACCTCTAAAAATGAGAGCATAAGCATCGAGAAGAAATAAGCGTTTTTGTTCGGCCATCGAAGTTGTTTTAAGCGTCTTTATTAAAATATTCTGATTGTATTGTTTCGTTTTTTCCTTGTTGGAACTTGGTCATACTAAACCATTGGTGGATTGAAAATGAGCCTGTTTGTCCTTTTTTATTAATGGCTATATACCCAACTTGAAAATTTTTGTAATTGCTATTGGGTTTATCAACGATTCGTCGAATAGCAATTTCACATGCTTCTTGAGGTGATTTTCCTTGTCGCATTAATTCTACGACTAAAAAACTTCCGACGGTTTTTACGACTTCTTCGCCCAACCCTGTGGCGACGGCGGCTCCAATTTCATTATCAACAAACAGTCCTGATCCAATAATAGGAGAATCGCCAACCCGTCCGTTTAGTTTATACGCCAATCCACTTGTAGTGCAAGCACCCGAAAGGTTTCCATCTTTATCGATCGCCAACATTCCAATGGTGTCGTGATTTTCTATATTAATAATGGGACTGTATTCACTTTTAACTTTCCAAGCTTCCCAACTTTTTTTGGAACCTTCAGTGAGTAAATTTTCTTTTTTGAATCCCTTTTGAAGTGCAAATTTTTCAGCACCACTTCCTGCGAGCATGACGTGTGGGGTGTCCTCCATCACTTTTCGAGCGACGGAAACAGCATGAGTGATGTTTTGTAAAAATACAACCGCCCCACAGTCACCATTTTGGTTCATGATACAGGCATCGAGAGTTACATTTCCGTCTCGGTCGGGGAGTCCTCCTTTACCAACAGACTGCCCTTTTTCATTGGCTTCCTCGACTCGACAGCCATGCTCAACGGCGTCAAGGGCTGAACCTCCATTTTGTAAAATCTCCCACGCTTTTGCAGTGGCATTTTTTACATCCCAAGTGGCAATGACGAGTGGAAGTGAAGCCATTTCCAAAGTGCCAACAACTTCAGAAGATGAGGTTTCAGCACAGCTGGTTAAATGACTTCCAAGTGCTAATCCTACCCCTGAAAGAGACGCGTTTTTTAAAAATTTTCTTCTTTTCATTTTATTCATTCAACGAAACTCCTTGTTTTTTCAAGACACTTTTTGTTTTGAACGCATAAAATAATAGGTAAACAAAACAGGCAACAGCAATCCAATACGAAGATTGAATACTAAAAATATCTGCTAGTTTTCCTTGTAATGGTGGAATAATAGCTCCACCCAAAATCATCATGATTAAAAAAGCAGACCCTTGTGAGGTATATTTTCCCAATCCAGAAATACTTAATGAGAAAATACATGGCCACATGATAGAACAAAACAAGCCTCCTGAAAGCAATGCATACAAGGCTAGTTGCCCCGAAGCAAAAATTCCGATGAGTACTCCAATAACGCCTAAAGTACTAAAGATTTTTAAGGTAGTAATCGGGTTGTCTTTTGCGATAAAAAAGCCTCCAATTTGGATGGCAACACATATACTAAATAATAAAATTTCATTTAATGAATAGCTGCCAAAGTTAACCAGTAGAATTACCCCAAACGCGACATAAGGCACTAGGATGAGCAACCATTTTTTAAGTCCTTTACTCGGGTTAAACACAGAGATAGCACCTACCCAGCGTCCAATCATCATACCGCCCCAATATAAGGAGATGAAGGGAGCAATTTCAGCATCGTTCATGACTTTCAAGCCTAATGGATTAAGGTTATTAATTTTGTCTGCAACAAACTTTAAGAGTTCTCCTAAATTAGATTGAATGGTTACTTCGACTCCTACATAGGTGAAGATGGCGAGCATTCCTAAAATCAATTGTGGGTATTTCATAGCACCCCAACCTTCTGGTGATTTTGAGGCACGAGTATTGGCGAAAAATACACTTATAACAACTGCAAATAATGCAATTAAAAGTAAATAAAGACGTTTGTTTTCGAGGGCTTCCGTTGTAACTTCTCCTCCAGTATAGGTGTTAAAAATCAATCCAAAACAAGCAAAAATTACAACTGTTAATGCAATCAACATGTTTTTTGCTTTGTTGGCAGGTTCAAACACTTCATTTGTTTTTGTGTTTGGCAATTTTTTAGAAAAATGGAATAGGGCGGCGGCAGCTAAAAACAAGGCACCAACGCCTATGTAAAGCATCTGAACAGTTGTTAGTTTTATCTCGTTATTTAGAATCATTTGGTTCAGCTCATCTCCAGATAATGGGGTGGATCCAAAAATGATAAATGCTATAACGATGGGTCCAATGGTCGTCCCAAAAGAGTTGACACCTCCAGCAAGGTTCAATCGATGCGAGCCTGTTTCTGGATCGCCGAGCGCAATTGCAAATGGGTTCGCTGCCGTTTGTTGAAGTGAAAACCCAAGACCTACAATAAACAGAGCTAATAATACCAAATAAAACACAGAAGTATCTCCTTGTTGCGATCCATCTACAAAGGGATACATTAACAAGGCACCAAGTGCAGAAATTAAGAGACCATAGACGATGCCATTTTTGTAGCCCCAGTTATTGAGAATGTCTTTTTTTACAGCACTCGAAATGATAAATAATATGAGGGCCCCTAAGTAATATGCGCCATAGAATGCAAAATCTACTAGCTGCGATTGAAATTGATCAATACTGAAATAGGTTTTACAAAAAGGGATAAAGACTCCGTTAGAAGCTGCTATAAACCCCCAGAAAAAGAAGACGGTGACTAATGTTGTTAATGCTGAATTGTTGTTTTTTGTACTCATTTTATGTGTGGTTAGTTAATTGTGATCTCATCTGCAAAAAGCCAGCTTTTACCATCATGTTGAAATCCTAAATGCCAACTAGGTAAATCACCCTTTGTTTTTCCAATTATTTTAATATATCGGTATTGGTTGTTTGTTTTAAATTCAATTGTTTTAATTTCAACTTCATCGCTTGGTTTCGGTGAGTCTAGTTGGATGGAATCAATGCGCTTAAATTCAACACCATCTTTGGAACCATAACAAACCACTTTCGTAGGATGAAAAATCCAGGAGCGTTGATCTTTTAAAAAATTAATTTGTACCAAATTTATTGATTTTTGACGTCCTAAGTCAACAATTGCAACTAAATCTTCATTAAAATAACCCTGCCATGTTCCTGTTCTAAAATCAGAAGTTCCTAAAATACCATCTATCAGGGCGTCATTTCCACCTGCATTGTATTGATTGGCAAAATTAGTTTCGAGTTTTATACTAAGAGTGGGATCAATTTTAAAGAAATTGGTACTAATAACACTGCTTTTGACCGTATCTTTTTGGGCATAAACATGCAGGGTTGATGCTTCCGTGATCTCTAGAGGTTGTTTGTACGTTTGATAATTGGAATCATCAATCTTGAAATAGATTGTGGCTTTTGGGTCCACATTCCCAAGACTTACCGTAGTTTTTATTTTAAAAGCAATGTCTCCCTTTGCTATAAAAGGAGCTGGTACAATCAAAAAATCGTCGATGGATGTACTGGGTTCTGCCCCTTTTTTAGTACCCCATTGAGAGGGTTTATCTGTCATAAAAAACTCTAAATCTCCCCCATTTATGATTTCTGAATGGTAAATAAATGAGCGTTCAAGCGGAGTTCCATTTAATTTTACAGACGCAACATAGCGGTTAGAATCACTCAAGTTGTTGGCCCTTATAGAAAATGTGTTTTGATTTTCGAGATGAATGCTTGCGGATTTAAATAGGGGTTTTCCAATGATATAGGTGTTGGAAGCAGGAGTCACAGGATAGAACCCTAAGGAACTAAACACATACCAAGCACTCATTTGTCCACAGTCTTCATTTCCCGAAATCCCATCAGGAGAATTGCTGTATAGGGTCGTTAAAATTTCATGAACCTTCTCTTGAGTTTTATAGGGCTTATTGACAAAATTATATAGATAAGCCATGTGATGACTTGGCTCATTTCCGTGAGCATATTGTCCAATTAAGCCAGTGATGTCAACTTGCTCTCTTCCTGTGGTTTCAAGCTTTGCTGAAAACAAAGTGTCTAAGTTTGTTTCAAATTGAGCTTTGGATCCGATTAAATTGATGTAGCCACTCAAGTCATGAGGCACATAGTTACTGTATTGCCAAGCATTGGCTTCGGTATAATTAAAATTTACTTCATAAGGGTTAAAAGGTTTAAACCAAGTGTTTCTAAAGCGCCCTCTCATAAATTGTGTATGAGGGTCAAATACGTTCTTATAATTTTGAGCACGTTGAATGTAGGTTTTATAAACTTCTGAAATACCGAGTTCATTTGCCATTTGTGCTAATGCCCAATCGTCATAGGCATATTCTAAGGTCTTTGACACAGATTCACTTTCGTTTTCCATAGAAATATATCCGAGCGATTTATAATCTGCCAGTCCTAGTTTGTTCTGTTGCGCACTGTGTTGCATTGCTTTTAATGCCTTGTGAGCGTCGTAATCTCTAATGCCTTTCATAAACGCATCAGCGATCACAGAAACAGCATGGTAACCAATCATACATCCAGTGTAATTAGCAGATAAATCCCAAATTGGCAAGATGCCGCCTTCATCAAATTTAGCTAAAAAGGTATTTATGAAATCATTTGTTTTGTCAATTTCAATGAGAGTATATAAGGGGTGTGTTGCTCTGTAGGTATCCCATAACGAAAAGACGGTATGGTATTCAAATGCTTTTGATTGATGAATTTTTTGGTCCATCCCACGATAGCGGCCATCCACATCTTGATACAGGTTTGGGGCAATCATGGTGTGGTAAAGCGATGTATAAAAATTTGTTTTGTAGTCGCTGTTTTTAGAGGTTACGGAGATTTTATTGAGTTTAGAATTCCATTCATTTTGCGCCTCGTTTTTAAGTTTTTCAAAATCGAAATCCGAAATTTCTTCGTTTAAGTTTTGTTTGGCACCAGTTTCATTTACTGCACTAATACCAATTTTTACAAGGACAGGGGTATTTGTTGGGTTATCAAATTCAATAGCAGCTTTTTTACTTTCAAATTTGTAATTTTTTGCACCAATAGCTTTGTCCGATAGTTCGTAGGAAATTGTTTTTATAGGGTGCGAAAACTGTATATAGTAATAGAGTTGCTGGTTTTCAGCCCAAGCTTTGGAATGTCGATACCCGCTCAAAGAATAAGCATCAATTTGATGAATTTTATGATCTAGCAATAGGTCCCGATGTGCTAAATCTAGAATCAAAAATTGATTTTCTGAGGATGCATATTGATATTTATGCATGCCACTCCGTTTGGAAACGGTAAGTTCTACATCAACATTAATACGGTCTAAAGCAACTTTGTAAAACCCCGGTTCTGCAATTTCATTCTCGTGAGAAAAGTGAGCTTTATACCCTTCCTTGCCGTCGCTTCCATTATTAAAAATCACTTTATTGGAAGGCATTAATAAAATATCGCCATAATCGGAAACGCCAGTACCACTTAGATGGGTGTGAGAAAACCCATAAATATAAGAGTCACTGTAATGATAGCCAGAGCACCCATCCCAACCCTCCAATCGTGTATCTGGGCTCAATTGCATCATCCCAAAAGGGCGTGTTGCGCCTGGAAATGCATGCCCATGCCCCCCAGTTCCGATAAATGGATTTACAAAAGATAAGAGATTTAAAGGCTCTTTCTGTGAATCTCTAGAAGAATTTGTGCAATTAAAGACACTTAAAAGGGTTAAAAAACAGTAAAATTTATAGCTCATAATTTGATTTAGAAATATACTAAAAATTTTCATATCTAAAAGGATCGTTAAATTAAAATATTAACTCAAATATCATACGCTTTTGTTTTACTTTTGCTGCTGACTCTTACTAAATATGATTCGATTAATAATTTTTATTTTACTTGTTTTAGCATTGGATTTTTATGCCCTTCAAAGTTTTAGAAGTGTGGTTAGAAATCCATGGATTACTTACGGATATGTGATTGTTTCTCTGATTGTACTTGGAAATATTGTTTATCAGGGAGTGACGTTTGACCGAGGTTCAGGGGTTAATTCTGGATTTTATTTATCTTTTGCGTTATTTGTATTGGTTTATGTTCCCAAATTAGTGCTTTTGGTTTTTATGTTTGGCGAAGATGTATTTCGTGTATTTGAAGCAGGAGTTAATTATTTCGTATCGAAATCAGATGAAAGTTCGGCTCTTTTTCGATCTCGACGAAAATTCATCGGGCAACTTGCCCTCGGCATTGCAGCCATTCCTTTTCTTTCTATACTTTATGGAATTACAAAAGGAAAATATAACTTTAAAGTTTTAAAATACACATTAGAATTTGAAGATTTACCAGCGGGCTTTGACGGCTATCAAATCACTCAAATAAGTGATATTCATAGTGGAAGTTTTGATAATAAAGATAAAATCGAATATGCGGTCAATCTTGTCAATGAACAACTTTCCGATGTGATTATGTTTACGGGTGATATGGTAAACAGCCAGTCCAAAGAAATGCGCCCATGGAAGTCAACTTTCTCAAAACTAAAAGCAAAAGACGGTGTTTTCTCAATTTTAGGAAATCACGATTATGGCGATTATATGCGTTGGCCTTCCGATGAAGCCAAATCTGAAAACTTCCAAGAATTGCTTGACATCCAAAAAGATATGGGTTTTGATTTGTTAAGGAATGAAAGTCGATTTATTGAAAAAGATGGCGAGCGTTTGGCAATTATAGGAGTTGAAAATTGGGGGAAAGGATTTAAGCAAAAAGGCGATTTATCCTTAGCTTCATCTAAAGTGGAGCCAAACGATTTTAAAATTCTTTTAAGTCATGACCCTTCACATTGGCAATACGAAGTTATTAAAGATCCCAAGCATTACCATTTGACTTTAAGTGGTCACACTCATGGGATGCAGTTTGGAATTGAGATTCCGGGGATCCTAAAATGGAGTCCTATTAAATGGCGCTATAAATACTGGGCAGGCATCTACCAAAAGGCCGGTCAGTACATAAATGTGAACCGTGGATTTGGCTTTTTAGCCTTCCCAGGACGGGTTGGGATTTGGCCTGAAATTTCCGTTATAACGCTAAAAAAACGGACAAATAACACTTAAATCCTAGAAAATGTTATATTTACCCCAAAATTATACCTATATTTATACAAGATGTGGGTATGAATAAGTATCATTATCATTGAAGTTTGATACATAAAACACCATGATATGTCAAAATTTGGAGAGTTAATTGATGTTGAAATCCCAGTATTGTTCGAGTTCTTCACAGAATGGAGTGACGAATCTGAAGCAATGCACGATGTTCTTAGAGATGTTGCTGCTGCGATGGGAGATAAAGCTCGAGTCATAAAAATTGACGTTGAAAAAAACCAAGACCTTGCAGAAGCACTTCGTATCAAAGGTTTACCAACCTTAATTATATATAAATCAGGCGATATGAAATGGCGTCAGAGTGGTGAGCTCGATGCCAATACAATTATCGGAAGGATTCAAGAGTACGTGTAAATTTTATAATTTCTCATTCACTCCCTAAAGACCGTTCAACACATCCTCTTCTATCTGAGTCGGTTCTTCTTCTAATTCGCCGGTAAACAATCTAAGATAGCTGTTAAATTTTTCCATTTCCGCCTTTATAAACGTCTCGGTTTCATAGAGTGTTGTTATATCTACCAAGCTTCTATAGCGTTCTATATCAGTATAAATTGTTTGAATGTATTGGGACTGGTTGTATTCTGACAAAGAGCTGTAATACGTCAAGCTTTCTTGATATTTCTGAGACACATCTAAGTATAATTTTCGAGCCTTTTCGGATGCTTTTAGTTCATAATAAGCACCAATATAAGGATCTAACAATGTATAAAATCCAAAGAGATCTACGGGCATTTTTGCCATCGCTAAATCTGCAATCTCCTCTGCTTTTTCCAACTCCCCTTCTTGAATTAAAGCTTCAATCAGTCGCGCTAAGTTTCCGCGATAGGTCAAGCTGTTTTTTCGAGTTTCTATATCATGGTACATTGTTGGGTCGCCGTTGTTTCCCCAATCCCAATTCGTCACCATGTCGTACATTTTATCCGTATCAATCCGCCCCATATCAAAAGGATTGTTTTCTGCTACAGGAGTTTTTATAGGGACTAACTTATAAACCAACCCGTCGAGTTGTAGATAGTCTTTCATCCAAATATAATCATCGTCACCAAAAGCACCACCACTAAAATAGATAGGACGCTCCCAATTATTGTTGGCTATAATATCCAACATCAATAATCGATTTTTATAAATTGCAGAATTTTTGATTTTAATGTCAATATAAGGAACAATGGAAGCGGAATCTTTAGCTTTCACAATTCCATTTCTTAGAACGGATTCTTTATCCACTGAGATTCTCACATGTTCAGTTGGGAAGAAATTAGCGTTCAAATCTTGTCTGCGTTGTCCACTGGTATCATAGCCTTGTTGGTCTAGGATGTTTTTATATTTTGTACGTGGATCGTCATTTGTGATAAATCCTAAAAACTGATCAATACCCAAAGTGTCTTCAGTCACAACCTCTTTGATAATATAATCTCGTGTCCCCCATTTGTATTGATTGTGAGTCAAACTGGACGGAATAGGGTCGCTATCATACGCCTTTCGTTTCATTTGATCAATGTACCAATCTACATTTAGCAAACTTGTACAAACAACACGTACATCGCGGCGGATACCTTCAATTTCTTGAGCATACCAAAGAGGAAAGGTGTCGTTGTCCCCAATGGTAAAAATAATGGCATTCGGATCACAAGATTCTAGGTATTGTACAGCCATAGCGTGGGCCGTTTCTCGTCCTGAGCGGTCGTGGTCGTCCCAGTTTTGACTGATCAAAATTCCAGGAACTGCAACCAAACAGACCAAGCTTACTAGAGGCGCTAATAAACTTGTTTTTGAATAAACCCTTAGTTTTTCATAAATCGAAAAAACTCCAAATCCGATCCAAAGTGCAAATACATAAAAGGATCCTACCAGCGAATAATCGCGTTCTCTTGGTTCAAACGGCCGTACATTGGTGTAAACTTGTATGGCAATTCCGGTGAATAAGAAAAATATTAGCATGGTCCAAAAGAGTTTTTTGTCTCTGTTAAAAAGAAAAAACAGACCGATAAGCCCTAATAAAAAAGGTAAAAAGAAGTAGGTGTTTCGAGCCTTATTATTTAAAACATCACTTGGAAGGTTGTCTTGTGAAATGCCCAAAAGGTAGGAGTCTACCGTATTAATTCCGCTGATCCAATTGCCGTGAAGGTCAAGACGGCCCTGAACGTCGTCTTGACGTCCTGTGAAATTCCACATAAAATAACGCCAATACATATATCCAATTTGATAATCAAAAAGGTAATGGATGTTTTGAAGTAATGAAGGTTTTTCAATGTCGATATAACGTCCATATTTTTTCAGGAAGTTATGATAACCTTCATAATCGACCTCTCCTTTAGCAACCGAATCCTTAAAGCTATTGACCAAAGAGCGTAACTCGTTTTGCATTTTATATTCGGACTTGACGGAGAACTTTAAAAACCCAGAATACATCATATAATTTTCGGCATGCTCGTCACTCCACATTCTTGGTAAAAAAGAAGCGTGTTCTGAATTGTAGTTCTGCAAACCGTCTTTATAGTCGTTTACAATGATATATTTTTTAGCGACTTCATCTTTTTCATATTTTGGTTTGTCATCAATATAAGGCTGATTTTCGTCCAAACCCACATATTGATTTGTAAACTGCGGGCCATAAAATAAATGTGTTTTTGGGTACTGCTCCAAATTGTAATAGGCGAGGAGTTCTCTGGCACTTGAAGGGTTGTTTTCATTGACCGTAACATTCGCATTCGCTCGAATAGGGAGCATCAACCACGATGAAAACCCAATGACTATAAATGTGATGCATAGGAGTCCTGTGTTGAGGTGGATATAGCCTTTTTTTCGAGTGTAGTTGAGTCCCCAAAAAATGAATCCAACCAATAGGATAAACGCAATGATTGAGCCCGAATTAAATGGCAATCCAACAGAGTTAACAAAAAAGATTTCTAAAGCACTAAAGTACCTAAGGATGTTGGGTGCTAAGAGTTTAAACACAAACAAAAGCACGGCAATACCAGCCAAATTTGCTAGAATAAAATTTAGTGCAGTAACTTTCTTATAATTCTTAAAGTAATAAATAAGACCAATAGCAGGAATGGTTAAGAGTCCCATGAAGTGAACGCCGAAAGAAAGGCCAACCACAAAAGAAATCAGAACCAACCATTTGTTGCCTCTTGGTGTTGACATGTCATTCCCCCATCGCAGTCCTAAATAAAATAAAACAGCCATGATGAGTGTTGCCATCGCATAGACTTCTGTTTCAACGGCATTGAACCAAAAAGAGTCTGTAAAAGCAAAGGCTAAACTCCCTACAAATGCAGCCCCTAAAATAGCCATATTTTGCCCCTTTGAAGATTTATTATTATTCTTAGTGACTTGCTTTATTAGTAATACAATCGACCAAAACATGAATAAAATGGTGAATGCACTGGCGGTGGCACTCATCATATTAATCATCAGTCCAATTTGTGTAGGATCAGTGGCAAAAATTGAAAAGAAGGCTCCCATCATTTGAAAGAATGGTGCTCCTGGGGGGTGTCCTACTTGCAACTTGGAAGAAGTTAAGATGTATTCACCCGCATCCCAAAAACTTACTGTGGGTTCAACCGTGAGACTGTAAGTTATGAATGCTATTAAAAACGCAAGCCATCCTAAGATGAGGTTCCATTTTTTAAAATTAAAATCCGCCATGCTGTAAATTTGTAGTTTAAAGCGAATTTAATAATAAATACCCAAGGGTTAAAAACTTTTAAGTAAACCTTAATATTTTTTAGGTAAAACGGATAAAATACTTTTTCAGAAAAGCACTTCACGTAGATACCTTCCTGGCATTAAAGTAAATAAACCGGCGAGTATCAGTCCTATCCAATACAGCAATTTCATAGAACTTTTGTGTCGTTTGATATTTCCTTTTTTTACAGCAATTAAACTTCGGGGAACGGTCCAAATGGTGAGAAAACTCAATAAGTGAATCCATCCAAAATGATTTAGAAATGTAGGGCCTACATAGGCTTTTAAAAATAAGGAGACAATTGAAGAGAAAAAAATAAGAGCCATATATATAGAGCCTATCTTTTTGTGTAAAACACTTCCTTTCCCCGAAATAACTATGAGATAAAACCCTAAAGGAAGGCAGGGTGCAATGGTGTACAAATGCACATCTCTTATAAATTCATACATCCTTAAAGTTTTAAGTTTTGATAGTTTTTCAAATTCGAAAAATGGTCCTCAAACGCTTTAGTGCCTGCTTTTGTAATGGAGCAAGTTGTTTTTGGATAGTTGTTTTCAAAACTTTTGTGGATAGAGATATAGCCACTTTCTTTTAATTTTTTCAGCTGAACACTCAGATTACCTTGCGTGGTTTCTGTGATTTGTTTCAAATAATTAAAATCACAGTTTTCTGCTTTTGTCAAAACAGCCACTATCATAAGCCTTGTTGGGTTTACCAATAATTTATCAAGGGGACTAAACATTTGATTTGTTGTATAAGAGCGCCAGCCCTGGTATGAAAAGTCCAAAAAATGCAGCAATTCCATTTACTAAGAGCGAATTTACTTCTGGATTATAGACCAGTAGGACGCTGCAAGCAATGACAGCGATGCCTCCAAAAGAGATCGGTTTGAAGCGAATTAATAGCCCTGTTATTAGAAGTATAATTCCTAGTAAAAACAAAATGGAGTGCACTGGATTTTGATTATTTAGGATGGAAATAACGATTAATAGGATCCATGCCAAATTAAAAACACCCCAAATAATTTTAAGCGCACGTCCAATGTGAGTTTCATAGCCTGTTTTTTTTCGTTTTTTGATGTTGTAAATAACTGTCAGAACCATTCCAATCAGTGGGACAGAAATCCAATAAATTAATGAAGAATAGGTTGTTTTCTGTATGAATTCTGGAAATCCGTAATGAATCAGACTCATTACAGCGATCAGTGAGCCCCAGAAAATAAAGTTGGGAGCTGCAGATTTTAAATTTTCTTTTGTTTTATTAATGGTGTCATTAATAAGTTGAATTTGTTCTTGTGGTTTCATAGTTTTAAGATTTGTGATTACAAATATAAACTAGTTTATATTATAAACAAAAAAATCAACAATAAATAAATTTAAAAATGTTTGTGCAAACAAAAGTTTATTATAAATTTGCACCCTCATTATGAGATTGGCCCATGGTGTAACTGGCAACACGTTGGTTTTTGGTACCAAAGAGTCTAGGTTCGAGCCCTAGTGGGCCAACTAAAACAAGAATAAACTCTTGTTAAATTCAATTTTTATGTTGTATATTTGCCGCATAGAACGATAAATGAAAAAGCGAGGGGACATAAAGTCCCCTCTTTTTATACCAGATGTTTAGAGAAATAGTAAAAGAATTATTAGAGGATTGCCTTTCACAAAGACAAGATTTGTTTTTGATTGATTTTGAAATCTTAGAAGGTAATAAAATTAGAATCGTTATAGACGGCGACAAGGGAGTTCTTGTTGAAGACTGTATGTTTGTCAGTCGCAGCATCGAACACAATATTGACAGGGAAGAACACGATTTTGCATTGGAAGTATCATCGTCTGGAGCAACCACTCCATTGACACATCCACGTCAATTTCAAAAACATATCGGCAGAACATTAGAAGTGAGAGCTACAGAAAATCAAAAAATTGAAGCCGTTCTGACTGCCGCCAACAAAGAAGATATTGTACTTGAATGGAAAGCGAGAGAACTAAAGCCAATCGGGAAAGGAAAGGTCACAGTTCAGAAAAAAGCAACCCTTCTGTACACAGATATAAGTGAAGCAAAAGTGAAAATATTATTTTAATACAAGACTAAAATTATGGAAAATTTAGCATTAATTGATTCGTTTTCAGAGTTTAAAGATGAAAAGCTAATTGATAGAGTTACCTTGATGTCAATCTTAGAAGATGTGTTTAGAAATACACTGAAAAAGAAGTTTGGAGATGATGATAATTTTGATATCATCATCAACCCAGATAAAGGAGATTTAGAAATATGGAGAAATAGAGTTGTAGTGGCAGATGGTGAGGTCGAAGAAGAAAATCAAGAAATCTCTTTAACAGATGCTCGAAAAATTGAGCCAGATTTTGAAGTGGGCGAAGATGTATCTGAAGAAGTTAAGTTGATTGATTTAGGACGTCGTTCTATTTTAGCATTGCGTCAGAATTTGATTTCTAAAATTCATGAGCACGACAACACAAATATCTACAAGCACTTTAAAGATTTAGTAGGTGAAATATATACAGCTGAGGTTCATCACATTCGTCATCGTGCCGTTATTTTATTAGATGATGAAGGCAACGAATTGATTCTTCCTAAGGACAAACAAATTCCTTCAGATTTTTTCAGAAAAGGTGAAAATGTTCGAGGAATCATTGAAAGTGTAGATTTAAAAGGCAACAAACCTTCTATTGTACTTTCAAGAACAGCACCTGTTTTTCTTGAAAAACTATTTGAACAAGAAATTCCTGAAGTTTTTGATGGACTAATATCCGTTAAAAATGTTGTAAGAATACCTGGCGAAAAAGCAAAAGTAGCAGTAGATTCTTATGACGACCGTATTGATCCTGTAGGCGCATGTGTTGGAATGAAAGGATCTAGAATTCACGGAATTGTTCGTGAACTTGGAAATGAAAACATTGATGTCATCAATTACACAACCAACTTACAACTCTATATCACTAGAGCGTTGAGTCCTGCGAGAGTGACATCGATAAAAATTAATGAAGAAACCAAACGTGCTGAGGTGATTTTAAAGCCTGAAGAAGTGAGTAAAGCAATAGGTAGAGGAGGGCACAACATCCGCTTAGCTGGCCGCTTGACTGGATATGAAATAGATGTATTTAGAGAAGGTGTAGAAGAAGATGTAGAGCTTTCAGAATTCTCAGATGAAATCGAAGCATGGATTATCGCGGAATTTGCAAAAGCAGGTTTAGACACCGCAAAAAGCATCCTAGAACAAGAGATTGACGACCTTGTAAAGCGTACAGATTTAGAGTTAGAAACCATCGAAGATGTGGTTCGTATTTTAAAGGAAGAATTTGAAGATTAAAATTTTAATTATATTGGTACCCTGTAAGACCGGTTTACCACACTATTACGCGTAACAAATACTGTAAAAAAACATCAAAGGCAATTTATGGCTGAAATTATTAGATTAAATAAAGTGTTAAGGGAATTGAATATTTCTCTCGATCGAGCGGTCGATTTTTTGGAAACAAAAAATGTTGAAATAGAAAAACGCCCTACAACCAAAATCACTTCCGAAGTTTACGACCTTCTTGCAGGAGAGTTTCAAACGGATGCAAGTAAAAAAGTTGCCTCCAAAGAAGTTGGTGAAGCCAAGCAAAAAGAAAAAGAAGCCCTAAGAGTTCAGCGTGAACAAGAAATAGAGATCAAACTTCAAAAAGCTGAAGCCGCCAAAACAGTTTTTAAAGCAAAACAGGTACTCCAAGGTCCAAAAAAAGTTGGTAAGATCGATTTAGACGGGTCTAAGAAAGTGTCTCCACAAGAGCCTGAAAAGGTGGCGCCAGTTGCCACACCAAAGGCTGCCCCTAAAGTAGAGTCAACTTCAAAAGTTGAGCCTGCTCCAAAAGAAAAAACAACACCAAAAGTAGAGGATACTCCAAAAGTAGAAACTGCACCAAAAGCAACATCCGATCCTTTGCCGGTTCAAGAGAAGAAAGAAACATCGGTTTCAAAACCAGAGCCAACTTCTTCGGTAGCTTCAGCAGAGACCGATACGGAAGACATTGCACCAGAGGATCAAAAAGTTGAAACAACCAATTATCAAAAGCTTTCAGGTCCAAAATCTACAGGACAAACCATAGATTTATCACAATTTAATAAGCCTAAAAAAGCGAAGCCAGCAACTCCTGCAGCTGGAGCCAATTCTGCCGATGCTCGTAAAAAACGTCGTAGAATCAGTAAGGTTGGAAGCAATCCTTCACAACCAAGAGGAAACTTCAGAAATCGACCACCCGCAAGAACTCAAGCTCCAAAAGTAGAGCCAACGGCCGAAGAAGTACAAAAGCAAGTAAGAGAAACCCTCGAAAAATTACAAGGGAAATCAAATAAAGGCAAAAAAGGGGCTAAGTACAGAAAAGATAAAAGAGATCAGCACCGTCAACAAACTGAAAAAGATCAAGAACAACAAGAATTAGAAAAAAAAGTCCTGAAAGTTACAGAATTTGTAACCGCAAGTGAAGTCGCTACAATGATGGATGTTTCGGTGACTCAAATTATTTCTGCATGTATGTCTCTTGGAATGATGGTGACTATGAATCAGCGTTTAGATGCTGAAACTCTGACTATTGTTGCTGAAGAATTTGGATATACAGTTGAATTTGTAACTGCAGATATAGACGAAGCGATCGAAGTTGTAGAGGATACAGCCGAAGATTTAGAAACACGTGCTCCAATCGTAACAGTCATGGGACATGTAGATCACGGTAAAACATCTTTATTAGATTACATTCGTAAAGAAAATGTAATTGCAGGAGAATCTGGAGGCATCACCCAACATATTGGAGCTTACGGAGTCACCCTTGAATCAGGACAAAAAATAGCCTTTTTAGATACACCAGGTCACGAAGCCTTTACGGCGATGCGTGCACGTGGGGCTCAGGTAACAGATATAGCAATTATTGTAATTGCTGCAGATGATGATATCATGCCTCAAACCAAAGAGGCCATTGCCCATGCACAAGCAGCGGCCGTACCCATCATATTCGCAATAAATAAAATAGATAGACCTGCGGCGAATCCTGAGAAAATTAAGGAAGCTTTGGCCAATATGAATTTATTAGTTGAAGACTGGGGTGGGAAAATCCAATCGCACGATGTTTCTGCATTAAAAGGAGATGGTGTCAAAGAATTACTTGAAAAAGTATTACTGGAAGCGGAAATATTAGAGCTGGAAGCAAACCCAAACAAACCCGCTCTAGGAACGGTTGTCGAAGCCTTTTTAGATAAAGGTCGTGGGTACGTTTCTACCATCTTAGTTCAAGCTGGAACCCTAAAAATTGGCGATTATGTCTTAGCAGGTAAAAATAGTGGAAAAGTAAGAGCGATGCATGACGAGCGAGGAAACGATGTACTTGAGGCAGGTCCTTCAACTCCTATTTCAATTCTAGGATTGGATGGTGCACCTCAAGCTGGGGATAAATTTACCGTATTTAAAGATGAGCGGGAAGCCAAGCAAATTGCAGCGAAACGCACACAACTCCAACGCGAACAATCGGTTAGAACACAACGTCATATTACGTTAGATGAAATTGGAAGACGAATTGCATTAGGAGACTTTAAGGAGCTTAACATTATCTTAAAAGGAGATGTTGACGGGTCTGTTGAAGCCTTGACAGATTCATTCCAGAAATTATCTACTGAAGAAATTCAGGTGAATATCATCCATAAAGGAGTAGGTGCCATCACAGAAAGTGACGTGTTACTTGCAACGGCATCTGACGCGATTATTATCGGATTTAATGTGCGTCCAATGGGGAACGCCAGACAAATTGCAGATAAGGAAGAAATTGACATCCGAACGTATTCTATAATCTACGATGCGATTAACGATCTTAAGGATGCGATGGAAGGCATGTTGTCGCCAGAATTTAAAGAAGAAATCACTGGAACGGCTGAAATTAGAGAAACCTTTAAAATCTCTAAAATTGGAACTATTGCAGGATGTATGGTCACAAATGGCAAGATATATAGAAACGCTGGGGTTCGATTAATTAGAGAAGGTGTAGTAGTGTTTACAGGTGAGCTAAGCTCTTTAAAACGTTTCAAAGACGATGCTAAAGAAGTTGCGAAAGGATACGACTGTGGAATGCAAGTGAAAAACTACAATGACATCCGCGAAGGGGATATTCTTGAAGCATTCCGTGAGGTAGAAGTTAAAAAGACACTTAAATAGAACTATTTAATTTATAGATACAGGAAGTAAAAAACTGTGTGTTTAATGAACATGCAGTTTTTTTTATTTCAATTACTCAATAGGCTGTATTTTGTTGTTCTATTAAAATTAACAGAGAGTAAATTATTTAATGAAGATAGCATTCAGAATGTCTCTTTTCAAGGTTTTTTAGGCTTGAGAGGGAATGCATTTGGATACTTCTTTTTTATAACACGCAGTTCACGGTCTGCGTGTAATTGTGTTTTAAACTTACCCACCCAAATTTTATAGTTTGGAGTTTCGTATCTCATTTCTACAACTTCCTCAGGAAAATCTGTTTTAAAACTTACTAAGGCTTCTTCGGCTCCAATACGGTTTCCACTATAAACTTGTATTTTTATAAATCCTTGGTCTTTATTCAGTTCTTTTTTGAGGGCTAATACGCGGTCAATTTCTAAACTCTTCTGAATGCTCACCACACCCTCTTGAGCCAAAACTTCGCCCGAAAATAAGACACTCACAACGATTAATTTCCAATTAAATAAATTCATAGTATGCTATTGCTTTTACAAATGTAACCAATATAATTAAATGTTTAAAAAAACACTTATTTAGAACGTTTATAAATTAGAAATTTACCCATATCGAACATTTTAAAAATGGACATTATATGTTACTTTTGCCAAAGATTTTTATAAACGAATATTAGCTATTTGCATGATGAAATCGTACCAAAGCTTAGAAATGACTTCTATCAATACTATGAAACAGGGATTTAACTTTTACACGCTTTCGAAAATGCTATTTTCTGGGCTTTTATTTTTCTCAATTACATTCACTTCATTATTCGCACAAGACGGAGATCCTGCCAAAGGGAAATCTTTATTCAACGCCAATTGTGCTGCTTGCCATCAATTAGATAAGAAAATGACGGGGCCTGCGCTTAGATATGTTGAAACACGACTCAGTGAAGATGAAGGTTTAGACAGAACTTGGCTCAACGCCTGGATTCGCAACAGTTCGGCCTTGATTAAGTCAGGCGATGCGTATGCCAATAAAATTTATGCCGAATACAACGGATCTGCGATGACCGCATTTCCTCAGTTATCAGATCAGGATTTATCCGATATTTTAGCTTATACAGCTCAAGATAAAGCGGTTCCAGTTGCAGCAGTAGCAACGACAGTTCAGGGAGGAGCAACAGAAGCTGGTGTTTCTCAGGAACTTGTTTTGGCGGCCCTTGCCATTCTTTTTGGATTGTTAGCTTTAGGCTTATTTTTAGTCAATAAAACATTACGTCGTTTTGCGACCGCTAATAATGTGGAGATTGCAGAAGCCGTAAAACGTAAATCACTTTGGAAAGCGTTTATTCAAAACCAATTTTTAATGTTGGTCGTAGCGATCTTCTTTTTGTTGTCAAGTGCCTATTTTGTGTATGGCTACTTTATGCAAGTGGGTGTAGACCAAGGATACCAACCAATTCAACCGATACACTATTCTCATAAAATTCACGCAGGTGACAATGGGATCGATTGTAAATACTGTCATTCTTCTGCACGTGTAAGTAAGCACTCTGGAATTCCAGCGCTGAACGTATGTATGAACTGTCATAAATCAATCTATGAGGTGTCGCCAGAAACAGCAACCGAAGAATACTCTAAAGAATTTTATGATGGAGAAATCAAAAAATTATACGATGCTGTAGGTTGGGACGATACCGAACAAAAATATACAGGAAACACAAAGCCGGTCAAATGGGTGCGTATTCATAATCTTCCTGATTTTGCTTATTTCAATCACTCACAACACGTTACGGTGGCAGGATTGGAATGTCAAACATGTCATGGACCTGTAGAAGAAATGGAAATTATGTATCAGTTCTCTCCATTAACAATGGGATGGTGTATCAATTGCCACAGAGAAACAAATGTAAAAGTTCAGGATAACGACTATTATGATAAAATTCACGAAGCGCTCACCAAGAAATACGGAGTCGAGCAATTGACTGCAGCCCAAATGGGTGGTTTGGAATGTGGAAAATGTCATTATTAGAAATTAAATAAAACGATCAACAAGTAACATTAGATATATGTCATCAAATAAGAAATACTGGAAAAGTGTTGAGGAGCTAAATCCGAGTCATAGCTCCGCTGTTGAGACGCTTAAACAAAAGGAATTTACACAAGAAATCCCAGTAGATGAATTTTTAGGCGATAAAGAAAACTTGGAATCTTCTAGCACAACGCGTCGTGATTTCTTAAAGTATGTAGGGTTTAGCACAGCTGCAGCATCTTTATCAGCTTGTGAAGGACCAGTGATCAAATCGATTCCTTATGTAGTTCAGCCAGAACAAATCATTCCGGGTGTTGCGAATTATTATGCAACAGCCATTGCAAATGGATATGATTTTGCAAGTGTTTTAATTAAAACAAGAGAAGGGCGTCCTATTAAGGTTGAGTCTAACAGTCTCGCAAAAGCAAACGGAGGCATCAACGCTAGAGTGCAAGCTTCTGTATTAGATCTATATGATAACCAAAGAGTTGTTGGCCCACAAAAAGAGGGGCAAGAAACGAGCTGGGGAGAGTTGACAGCAGAAGTTGCTCAAAAATTAGAAGCATTAAAAGGGTCAGATAAATCAATTGTGTTATTGACACAAACCTTTGCAAGTCCATCGACTTCAAAATTGATAGCTGATTTTAAACAAAAATATGGGAATGTAAGTCACGTCGTTTACGATGCGATTTCAGAATCGGCTGCGGCAGATGCTTTCCAAAACAAATATGGTTCAAGAGGATTGGCCAACTACGATTTTTCAAAAGCACAAACCATTGTATCTATAGGCGCCGACTTTTTAGGCGACTGGCAAGGGGGTGGTTTTGATGCTGCTTATGCACAAGGACGTGTTCCTAAAAACGGAAAAATGTCCCGTCATATTCAGTTTGAAGCAAACATGAGTTTATCAGGAGCAAATGCTGACAAACGAGTGGCAATCAAACCATCACAACAAAAGGTAGCACTTGCGAAACTTTACGGAAAATTATTTGGAACAGCTGTTGGAGGGGATCTTCCAGCACATTTAGAAACAGCTGTAAATAACGCAGCTTCTGAATTGCTCAAAGCAGGTTCAAATGCAGTTGTACTTTCAGGGATTCAAGATGTCAATGCACAAAACATTGTGTTGGCCATCAACGAAAAACTTAACAGTAAAGCCTTTGACCCTAACAATCCAATCTTAACCCGTCAAGGGAATGATAAAGCGGTTGCTCAATTAGTAACAGATATGAATGCTGGCACTGTAGGTGCTGTAATCATGGCTGGTGTGAACCCAGCATACACCCTTCCAAATGCAGATGCATTTATTGAAGGATTAAAACAAACAGAATTATCAGTAGCGTTCAGCATGAAAAATGATGAAACAGCTTCCGTGTCACAATATGTTGCTGCCACTTCTCATTATTTAGAATCGTGGGGCGATTTAGAAACTAAAAAAGGACATTACGGGCTCATGCAGCCAACGATTCGTCCTTTGTTTGATACCAAACAATTTCAAGACCTATTATTAGAATTGTTGGGGACTTCAGATTCTTACCATGATTTTATAAAATCGTATTGGAAAAGTAATATATTAAAAGGAGCGTCATGGAATGATAGCCTACACGATGGTGTGTATGTTTCATCAACCTCTGCAACGGTTGTAGCTGCAGTTGCTTGTGATGGATCTTCAATTTTAGGATTAGGAGCTGCAGTCAATGCACTTGCATCAACCGTTAGTTCTGGAATGGAGTTGACGCTTTATCCTAAAACAGGAATGGGAGATGGTCAACAGGCCAATAACCCATGGTTACAAGAATTTCCAGATCCATTGACTAGAACGACTTGGGATAACTATTTAACAATGTCCGAATTTGATGCTAAGGAATTAGGGTTCTTTTTGGAAACCAGTACTTTTTTCAGCGAAAACAGTCACGATGCTGATGGTGGATTAAACGGAAAATATGCAAACGTTACTGTAGATGGCGTCTCTGTAAAAGTTCCTGTCATTATTCAACCAGGACAAGCAAGAGGGACGGTAGGAATGTCCTTTGGATATGGTCGTACAGAAGGTCTTAAAGCAGAAATGCAAACGGGTGTCAATGCGTATCCTTTATACAACGATTTTAACTCTGTTCAAACTGCCACTGTAGAGTTGACGGATGGCAAGCATGAATTTGCTTGTGTTCAGTTGCACAATACACTAATGGGTAGAGGCGATATCATCAAAGAAACAACTTTAGAGATATTTAATACAGAATCTGCAGCGGATTGGAACCCAATGACCATGGTGTCATTGAACCATGAAGAAACACCAGTGGACTCACCAGATGTAGATTTATGGGATGAATTTGACCGTTCGATTGGGCATCATTTCAACCTGTCAATTGACTTAAATTCTTGTACAGGATGTGGAGCTTGTGTGATTGCATGTCATGCAGAAAACAACGTTCCAGTTGTAGGAAAAGAAGAAATTCGTAGAAGTCGCGATATGCACTGGCTACGTATCGATAGATATTATTCTTCAGACGAAACCTTTGAAGGTGATAACACTACCAAAGACGATATAAAAGGTTTAGGAAGTTCATTAAGTACTTTTGGAGAGATGGAAATTCCATCTGAAAATCCACAAGTTGCTTTTCAGCCTATCATGTGTCAGCATTGTAACCATGCGCCATGTGAAACGGTTTGTCCAGTAGCAGCCTCATCTCATGGTCGTCAAGGTCAGAACCACATGGCTTATAACAGATGTGTTGGAACGCGTTATTGCGCAAACAACTGTCCTTATAAAGTACGTCGATTCAACTGGTTCTTATATAATGAGAATGACGAATTTGATTACCACATGAATAACGATTTAGGTCGTATGGTGATCAATCCAGATGTGACAGTACGTTCTAGAGGGGTAATGGAAAAATGTTCGATGTGTATTCAAATGACACAGAAAACAATTTTGGATGCGAAACGCGACGGAAGAGAAGTCAATCCAGATGAGTTCAAGACCGCTTGTTCGTCTGCATGTGACTCAGGTGCTATTGCGTTTGGAGATATAAATAATAAGAAAAGTGTAATTACCGAACTTAAAGATGATGAGCGTGCTTATCATTTATTAGACCATGTTGGTACAAAACCAAACGTTGTCTATCAAGTAAAAGTAAGAAACACAAACGAAGCATAAATAATAAGAAATAATATAAAAGGATTATGGCGTCTCATTACGAAGCACCTATCAGAAGACCATTAGTTACAGGGGAAAAATCATATCATGATGTGACCTTGGACGTTGTTGCACCTGTTGAAGGGAAAGCAAACAAACTATGGTGGGTAGTATTTTCTATTGCACTTGCAGCTTTTAGCTGGGGAATAGGGTGTATGATTTATACCGTCTCTACGGGGATCGGTACTTGGGGTCTCAACAAAACCGTTGGTTGGGCTTGGGACATTACGAACTTCGTTTGGTGGGTTGGTATTGGACATGCAGGAACCCTCATTTCAGCAGTACTTTTATTATTCAGACAAAAATGGCGTATGGCGATCAACCGTTCTGCGGAAGCCATGACTATTTTCTCTGTAATTCAAGCAGGATTGTTCCCAATCATTCACATGGGTCGTCCATGGTTAGCATACTGGGTATTGCCAATTCCAAATCAATTCGGGTCCTTATGGGTTAACTTTAATTCGCCTTTATTGTGGGATGTATTTGCAATCTCTACATACTTATCTGTATCACTTGTATTTTGGTGGACAGGATTATTGCCAGATTTTGCAATGATTAGAGATCGTGCCGTAAGACCTTTCCAAAAGAAAATCTACTCCTTATTAAGTTTTGGATGGAGTGGACGTGCAAAAGATTGGCAACGTTTCGAAGAAGTATCATTGGTACTTGCAGGACTTGCAACTCCTTTGGTATTATCGGTACACACGATTGTATCTTTTGATTTCGCAACCTCTGTAATTCCGGGATGGCATACAACGATTTTTCCACCCTACTTTGTAGCCGGTGCAATTTTCTCTGGATTTGCCATGGTAAATACCTTACTAATTATCATGCGTAAAGTATGTAGTCTTGAAGATTATATCACTGTTCAACACATCGAATTGATGAATATCGTGATCATGATTACGGGATCTATTGTTGGAGTTGCTTATATCACAGAATTATTTATCGCTTGGTATTCAGGAGTTGAATACGAACAATATGCATTCTTAAACAGAGCAACAGGTCCTTATGCTTGGGCCTACTGGGCAATGATGTCATGTAATGTATTTTCACCACAATTTATGTGGTTCAAAAGACTCAGAACAAGTATTATGTTCTCATTCTTTATATCCATTGTTGTAAATATTGGAATGTGGTTTGAGCGTTTTGTGATTATTGTAACCTCTCTTCACAGAGATTACTTACCATCTTCATGGACAATGTTCTCACCAACGTTTGTAGATATCGGAATATTCATAGGAACCATTGGATTCTTCTTTGTATTGTTCCTACTGTATGCTCGAACGTTCCCAGTGATTGCACAAGCTGAAGTCAAAACAATATTAAAGTCGTCTGGACAACGTTATAAAAATATTAGAGAAGCAGGTGGAAGCTTGGTAGGAACCGGTTCAGATGACCGAACAGCCCCTAAGTCAAAACCAGTAAAAACACCTAAAAAGAAAAAAGAGTAGCCTATGGGATCTTCTAAAGTTATTCACGCACTATATACAGATGATGATGTCTTGTTAGCAGCCGTTAAAACTGTTAAGAACGAGAAGCATCATATCGAAGAGATATTTACGCCTTTTCCAGTCCATGGACTCGACAAAGCAATGGGATTAGAACCCACTCGAATTGCCATCGCCGCCTTTATGTATGGCTGTGTTGGTTTGATTGTGGCGACCGTTATGATGAATTACATCATGATCGAAGACTGGCCTCAAAATATTGGTGGAAAACCAAGTTTTAGCTATATCGAAAACATGCCTGCATTTGTGCCAATTATGTTTGAGTTAACCGTCTTTTTTGCGGCGCACTTAATGGTGATTACATTTTATTTAAGAAGTAGAATGTGGCCATTTAAAAATGCAGAAAATCCGGATCCAAGAACAACCGATGACCATTTTTTAATGGAAATCCCTGTTCATGATAATGAAAAAGAATTAAAAACCTTGCTGACCAAAACAGGCGCAGTAGAGGTTCATATCGTCGAAAAAGAAGCACATTAGTATTATGAAAAGTGTATCAAAAATAATCGTCTTAGCATTGGTTTTTATCACTGTTTTTTCATGTCAAAATGATAACAGTCCAAACTACCAATACTTTCCAAACATGTACGCACCAATAGGTTATGAAGCTTATGGTGAATACGATGTTTTTCCAAATTCACAAGAGGCCCTATTACCTGTTGAAGGAACGATCTCTAGAGGTCATTCTTTGTATGAATATGAAAACACAAACGAAGGCTACGCAGCAGCACTTTCAGATTTAAAATCTCCAATAGCATCTGCGGAATTAGACGCCAAAAGAGGAAAAGAGCTGTATGAAATCTATTGTGGAATTTGTCATGGGAACAAAGGGGCTGGACTCGGAAAGCTCGTTAAAAGAGAAAAAATTCTTGGGGTACCAAGTTATGCAGATAGAGATATTACCGAAGGAAGTATTTACCACGTTATATATTACGGTAAAAACTCCATGGGATCCTATGCAAATTTATTGAATGAGGAAGAACGTTGGCAAGTGACTGCTTACGTTGAAACTCTTAGAGCAGAATTAAAAAAATAAGAAAAGTAAAACATTTATATCAACATGTACACGTTTTCAAAAAGACTTAAAATTGTTTCCCTCGCACTGTTCGTTATTGGCGCAATAGGATGGGGTACAAGCTATGTAGCAACACACGGACTCACCCTTGATGATGTAAAAGTACTCCTAGCAGAAGAAAATTCTCACCATGGAGCAGATGCTTCTCATGGCGAAGCAACGCATCATGACGTTCAAACAGACGCCGAGGCGCATGCAGCCATGATGCATTCCACACACGATTCTGAAAGCCATACGGAAGAATCACATGGATCTGAAGCACACAGCGACGATGCGCATGCAGAACATGTGTTGCACCAAATGCACAACAGACCTTATGCCGCTTTGTATATAGCAGCTTTCTTCTTTTTTATGATTTCTTTAGGGGTTCTTGCCTTTTATGGGATTCAATATGCAGCTCAAGCTGGATGGTCACCCGTATTATTTAGAGTGATGGAAGCTATCACTTATTACGTTTTACCTGGTGGGTTAATCGTTTTAGGAATTGCATTGTGGGCAGGAGATCACATCTTTATTTGGATGGATCCAGAAGTCGTGGCACATGACGAACTTATTCAAGCAAAATCAGGTTGGTTAGATAAAACTTGGTTTGCTATTAGAGGTTTGATCTTTATCACAGGATGGAGTTTGTACCGTTATTTTTCTCGTAAATTTTCACTTGCTCAAGATCAGGCGGATGTGAATGACAATAGCAATTTTAAAAAGAATTTTAGAATCTCGGCAGCATTTTTAGTATTTTATATCTACACAGAATCAATCATGTCTTGGGACTGGATTATGAGTGTGGATCCACACTGGTTCAGTACTCTATTTGGATGGTATGTATTTGCTAGTATGTTTGTGAGTGGTATTACTGTGATTGCCTTAATTACAATCTATTTAAAATCTAAAGGATTGATGGAATTTGTAAACGACAGTCACCTTCACGATTTAGCAAAATTTATGTTCGCTATTAGTGTGTTTTGGACTTATTTATGGTTCTCTCAATTCATGCTTATTTGGTATGCGAATATCCCTGAAGAAGTAACGTATTTTGTAACTCGTATAGAAGACTATAACTTGCCGTTCTTTGGGATGATTATTCTAAACTTTATTTTCCCATTCCTAGTCCTCATGAATAGCGATTACAAACGTGTGCCATGGTTTATAGTTATGGCGGGTATTATAATTTTATTCGGACACTATATTGATGTTTTCAATATGATTATGCCGGCAACAGTAGGAGATCGATGGTTTATCGGCGTTCCTGAAATTAGTGCTGTACTATTGTTTTTAGGATTGTTCTTATTCATTGTTTTTTATGCGCTTTCAAAAGCACCATTATTAGCAAAAGGAAATCCTTTTATCAAAGAAAGTGAACACTTTCATTATTAATTAAAATTTAAAAAGACAACATATAACGATGACTGGCTTATTAACAATCTTAATTTTATTAGGGATCACTATTGCAATTTGGCAAATGGTCAAAATCTTTGATTTAGCACAAGTAAATAAAGATATATCTCAAGTAGCGAACGATGGAGACAACAAAGTTCAAGGATACCTAATGTTAGCCTTTTTAGGCTTTATATATGGAATTACAATTGTGTCGTTTGCACTTTGGGGGGATCTACCATTAACCTCCAACTCTGCTTCCGAACATGGACCTGAAATTGATCGTTTAATGATCATTTCTATGGTGGTGATTTTTATTGTACAAACAATCACACAATTTTTACTTCACTACTTCGCCTTTAAATACAAAGGCGAAAAAGGACGTAAAGCATTATTTTATGCAGACAATGACAAGCTAGAATTTATTTGGACGGTGATTCCTGTAATCGTATTAGCAGGACTCATCATGTATGGCTTGTTCACATGGACAGACATCATGACTATTGATGAAGACGAAGACCCAATTGTTGTAGAACTGTATGCGCAACAATTTAACTGGAAAGCGCGCTATGCTGGAGAAGACAACGTTTTAGGGAAAGCCAATGTGAGACTTATCAATCTTGACAATGCCAATATTTTAGGTCTAGACGAATCAGATCCAAATGCACAAGATGATATAATAACCACTGAATTACACCTCCCAGTAGGAGTTCCAGTATTATTTAAAATGCGTTCTCAAGACGTTTTACACTCAGCTTATATGCCTCACTTTAGAGCACAAATGAACTGTGTGCCTGGGATGATTACTCAATTTGCATTCACGCCAACAGTGACTACAGAAGAAATGCGATTGAACCCAGACATTTACGAAAAAGTAAGAAACATCAATAAAATCAGAGTGAATAAAAGTAAAAAACTACAAGCTAAGGGCGAAGAACCATTAGATAGCTATGAGTTTGACTACCTATTACTTTGTAATAAAATATGTGGAAAGTCGCACTACAACATGCAAATGAAAATTATTGTAGAGTCGGAAGAAGACTACAAGGCATGGTTACAAGAACAAAAATTATTCAAGAACTCTTTAGTTCAAAATTAAAAATTAAAGAAATAACAATATAAGATTATGTCAGCACAGGTAGATACTCACGCACACCAAGACGATCATGGACATCATCCCAAAGAAACTTTTATAACAAAGTACATCTTTTGTCAGGATCACAAGATGATTGCTAAGCAGTATTTAATTACTGGAGTAATCATGGGAGTGATTGGGATTTTAATGTCTCTTTTGATGCGTATGCAAATCGCATGGCCAACACAACCAAACCCAATCTTTGAAACCCTTTTAGGCAAGTGGGCACCAGGCGGTGTGATGGATGCAGATATCTATTTAGCCTTGGTCACCATTCACGGAACCATCATGGTATTCTTTGTATTGACGGCTGGTTTGAGTGGAACCTTTAGTAACTTATTAATTCCCTTGCAAATTGGTGCAAGAGATATGGCCTCTGGATTCCTTAACATGGTCTCTTATTGGTTATTCTTTTTGTCAAGTGTTATAATGGTTGCCTCTTTCTTTGTAGAAGCAGGGCCAGCAGCAGCTGGATGGACGATTTATCCTCCGTTGAGCGCATTGCCATTAGCACAAGGAGGTTCTGGAGCAGGAATGACTCTATGGTTAGTATCAATGGCAATCTTTATCGCCTCCTCTTTATTAGGATCTTTAAATTATATCGTAACCGTTTTAAACCTTAGAACAAAAGGGATGTCAATGACAAGATTGCCATTGACAATATGGGCATTTTTTATCACAGCTGTGATTGGAGTCGTGTCTTTCCCAGTCCTATTATCTGCTGCATTGTTATTAATTATGGACCGTAGTTTTGGAACTTCATTCTTTTTATCAGATATATTTATTCAAGGTGAAGTATTGCATTACCAAGGTGGATCTCCAGTATTATTCGAACACTTGTTCTGGTTCTTAGGTCACCCAGAAGTATACATTGTATTACTTCCTGCCTTAGGAATTACATCTGAAGTCATCGCAACAAACTCACGGAAACCTATTTTTGGCTACCGAGCGATGGTCGCTTCTATTTTGGCGATTGCTTTCTTGTCAACGATTGTATGGGGACACCATATGTTTATCTCAGGAATGAATCCATTTTTAGGATCTGTATTTACATTTACAACCTTATTAATTGCCATACCATCGGCAGTCAAAGCATTTAACTATATCACCACACTGTGGAAAGGGAATCTACAATTGAATCCAGCCATGCTATTTTCAATTGGTTTGGTATCGACTTTTATTACAGGTGGATTGACGGGGATTATTCTCGGAGATAGTGCTTTAGATATCAATGTTCACGACACTTATTTTGTAGTAGCACACTTCCATTTAGTAATGGGGATATCAGCGCTCTACGGATTGTTTGCAGGAGTTTACCATTGGTTCCCAAAAATGTTTGGTCGTATGATGAATAAAAACTTAGGATACATTCACTTCTGGGTGACGGCGATTTGTGCTTATGGCGTATTTTTCCCAATGCACTTTATTGGAATGGCAGGACTGCCAAGACGTTATTACACCAACAGTAACTTCCCATTATTTGATGATACTTCAAACGTTCAAATACTAATTACCGTATTTGCACTTGTCGGAGGATTGTTTCAATTGGTATTCTTATGGAACTTCTTTCATAGCATGTTCTATGGTAAAAAAGCAGAACAAAATCCTTGGAGGTCTAACACATTAGAGTGGACAACACCAGTAGAACATATGCATGGAAACTGGCCAGGAGAAATTCCTCATGTACACCGTTGGGCTTATGACTACAGCAAACCGGGTCACGATGAAGATTTTGTACAACAACACGTCCCTTTAAAAGAAGGAGAAGAAGAACTACAACATTAGATTGTTATAACTAAATAGTATATTTAAAAGCCTTTCTTAATACAAGAAAGGCTTTTTCTTTATATTTGTTTATATGAATGAAAATCTGGATCCAACCGACGACCATTTCTCAGCAGAAGAGCACGATATTGAAAAGGTATTAAGACCCCTTTCATTCGATGATTTTGCAGGTCAAGACCAAGTTCTTGAAAACCTACAAATTTTTGTAAAAGCGGCAGTCGAGCGCGACGAAGCTTTGGACCACACCCTGTTCCATGGCCCTCCAGGCCTTGGAAAAACCACCCTTGCGCACATATTAGCCAATGAACTTGGCGTCGGCATTAAAGTCACTTCAGGTCCTGTATTGGATAAGCCTGGAGACCTAGCAGGATTACTCACTAACCTGGAAGATAGAGATGTATTATTCATTGACGAAATTCACCGTCTGAGCCCAATTGTCGAAGAATACTTATACTCCGCTATGGAGGATTATAAAATTGATATTATGATTGAATCGGGCCCTAATGCCCGTACGGTTCAAATCAACCTAAATCCTTTTACGTTAATAGGAGCAACAACCAGGTCTGGACTGTTAACCGCCCCCATGCGTGCCCGTTTTGGAATCAGCAGTCGCTTACAATATTACTCCACCGAGCTACTCTCAACGATACTTCAAAGGAGTGCAGAAATTTTAAAAGTACCCATCAGTGTTGAGGCATCTATAGAGATTGCAGGACGAAGCCGTGGAACGCCTCGGATTGCCAATGCATTATTACGCCGTGTAAGAGATTTTGCACAAATTAAAGGCAACGGAAAAATAGACATTGACATAGCCAAATTCGGACTCAAAGCCCTCAATGTAGATGCTCATGGACTCGATGAAATGGACAATAAAATTTTGACCACTATAATTGATAAATTCAAAGGAGGCCCTGTTGGTGTCACCACCATTGCAACTGCAGTGAGTGAAAGTCCAGAAACCATCGAAGAAGTTTACGAACCTTTTCTCATACAACAAGGATTTATCATGCGAACCCCAAGAGGTCGTGAAGTCACCGATCTTGCCTATAAACACTTAGGACGTATCAAAGGCGATATTCAAGGGGGACTTTTTTAGGTTATTTTATAATAATGTCAGGCTGAGCCTACCGATAAGGTAGGTCAAGTGAGATATCCAGATGAATTTAAAAAACCATTATACAAGCTTAATAAAAGCCGAGGCCAAACGTCTGGGGTTTTTATCTTGTGGTATGAGCAAGGCGGGTTTTTTAGAAGAAGAAGCACCCCGTTTAGAGTCTTGGCTCAAAAAAAATAGCCATGGCAAAATGCAGTACATGGAAAACCATTTTGATAAACGTCTGGATCCAACATTACTAGTAGAAGACTCCAAAAGCGTGGTTTCACTCATTTATAATTATTTTCCTGAAGAAACCCAACACGATCCTGAAGCACCAAAAATCAGTAAATATGCCTATGGTAGAGATTATCACTTTGTGATAAAAGACAAACTCAAACACCTTTTAGAATTTATTAAAGAAGAAATAGGCGAAGTTCACGGACGTGCATTTGTAGATTCTGCCCCCATTTTAGAAAAAGCATGGGCGAAGAAATCAGGACTTGGTTGGATAGGAAAACACAGTAATTTATTAACGCAACAAGTGGGGTCCTTCTATTTCATTGCAGAGCTGATTATTGATTTGGAGTTAGAGTACGACACCCCTGTAACCGACCACTGTGGCACCTGCACAGCCTGTATAGATGCTTGTCCAACCGAAGCCATTACTTCAGAATATGGTGTGGATGGGAGCAAGTGTATTTCCTATTTTACCATAGAACTCAAAGAGCAAATTCCTTCTGAAATGAAAGGGCAGTTTGATAATTGGATGTTTGGATGTGATGTCTGTCAAGATGTATGTCCGTGGAACCGATTTTCAAAAGCGCACTCTGAGCCCTTGTTCAACCCAAAACCAGAATTGTTGTCCATGACCAAACAGGATTGGGAGGAAATTACACAAGATACCTTCAGTAAGGTGTTTCAACATTCAGCTGTGAAACGCACTAAGTTTTCAGGGTTAAAAAGAAATATTAAGTTTTTAAAGAGATAGTTTTAGTAGATTCTCTTTTAATTAAATTCGTTTTTAGTTCTATAATTTTTGGGATAATTATTTTTTCTTTTTTGACAGCTTTTAATTCTTTATATAATTGTTTAAAAGCTCTCTTTCCTATTTTAAAACCAGGTTGATCAATGGTCGTTAAAGAGGGCGTTATTGCAGATGACATAAACCAATTACTAAAGCCCACAATCGATATATCTTCAGGGATTTTAACCTTTCGTTTTCTAAATTCTGTTATTGCTCCTATAGCAACCATATCTGTATTGATAAAAATACCGTCAACATCCTTATGCTCTTTTAGAAGACGCGCGGCATTAATTTTTCCTTCTTCAAAACTTTTGTCTCCACATTGGCATATATAAACTAAAGATGGATCGTAAGAGAGTCCGTTATCTATCAGTGCTTTTTTATATCCTAAAAATCTATCAATAGAGTTTTGAGGTAATAAGGGGCCTCTAAAATGAGCAATTCTTTTACATCCAGTATCTATTAAATGTTGTGTAGCAATGTATGCTGCTTTTCTATCATCAATTATAATTTTCGAACATTTAACTATTTTCGCGATTTTATCAAACATGACTAGCGGTTTGTTTTGATCAATTACATCCGTTAAATGCTTGAAATCGGCTGTCTCATTGGCGATGGATATAAGTATTCCATCAACACGCTTGTCAATTAGAAGGTTAATTTGTTTTTTTTCCAACTCATAAGATTCGTTAGATTGAAGTATAATGACTAAATATCCTTTTTTTTCTGCCTGACTTATAATTCCTTTAATTACGTTCGAGAAAAAGTGATGTACTATTTCTGGAATAATGATTCCAATTGTTTTTGACTCTTTTGTTCTTAGGTTAACAGCAAAAGAATTAGGTTTATAATTAAGGGTTTTGGCTAACTCTTTAACCATAGCCTTTGTTTTTTTACTCACATCGGGGTAATCTTTTAATGCTTTAGAAACTGTAGGGATAGAAATCCCTAAAGTTTCAGCTATCTGTCTTAATGTTGTTGGAGTCATAGTTGTTTTCTAGAATCGGTTTCTACACCCCGATTTCACCACCAATGGTTGCCAGACAACATCAAATTTGAAACCTCCTTTGATGATACCATAACTTTTCAATCACTCAAAAAACTAGGCTATGCTATTGATCAAACGAATTCACCGATTATAGGAAAAGTAGATGCCATTTTGGTATTGTCTGACGGCAAATTAGAAGGAGGCGCAGACCCAAGAGGTGACGATACGGCTGTTGGGTTTTAGTCTATAATCCACATGGTTTCTTTACGTAAAATTCGATTCTTCTTATCAAATTCCATAAAAGAATCGCTCTAAAATTTCATTATTAAATTGAACGGTCTAACTTTGCACATCAAACCACCAAGATGTCAAAATTAAGTAAACACGATTTAGAAGCTCTCGCTTATCACGAAAAACCGTTCCCTGGAAAAATTCAAGTAGTTCCTACCAAAAAATATGCAAGCCAAAGAGATTTGGCGTTGGCCTATTCTCCGGGAGTCGCAGCGCCTTGTTTGGCAATCGAAAAAAATCCTTCTGACGCCTATAAATATACAGCCAAGGGAAACTTAGTGGCAGTGATTACCAACGGAACCGCTGTTTTGGGTTTGGGAAACATTGGTGCTGAAGCCTCTAAACCAGTCATGGAAGGAAAAGGACTGCTCTTTAAAATATTTGCAGATATCGATGTATTTGATATCGAAGTCAATAAAGAAAATGTAGAAGAATTTATTCAAACCGTAAAAAATATAGCGCCTACTTTTGGAGGGATTAATTTAGAAGATATCAAAGCACCTGAAGCCTTTGAAATTGAAAAACGTTTGAAAGAAGAACTTGATATTCCTGTGATGCACGACGATCAGCACGGTACGGCAATCATTTCTGCCGCCGCCTTATTGAACGCTTTAGAACTTGCAGAAAAAAACATTCAAGATGTTAAGATTGTGGTCAGTGGTGCGGGTGCCGCTGCGATTTCTTGTACGCGATTGTACCAATCCTTTGGTGCGAAACGCGAAAACATTGTCATGCTCGACAGTAAAGGGGTGATTAGAAATGATCGTGATAATTTAACCTCTCAAAAAGCGGAGTTTGCAACCGACCGTAAAATCGATACGCTAGATGAAGCAATGAAATCTGCGGATGTTTTTATTGGTCTTTCCACATCTGATATTGTGAGTCCAGAGATGCTCATCACAATGGCAAAAAACCCAATTGTATTTGCAATGGCAAATCCCGATCCAGAAATAAAATACCATCTCGCAGTCAAAACTCGAGATGATATTATCATGGCTACGGGACGAAGTGACACGCCTAATCAAGTCAATAATGTACTTGGTTTTCCTTTTATATTTAGAGGCGCCTTAGATGTGAGAGCAACTTCCATTAATGAGGAAATGAAAAAAGCGGCGGTTATTGCCTTAGCTGAATTAGCAAAAGAACCTGTTCCAGAACAAGTAAATATTGCTTATGGAGAAACACGATTGACTTTTGGTAAAGACTATATTATCCCAAAACCATTTGACCCCCGCCTGATTGCAGCCATTCCACCAGCAGTGGCAAAAGCAGCGATCAAGAGCGGTGTGGCTTTAGCTCCGATCAGCGATTGGCAGCACTATGAAGACTCCCTTTTGGAGCGTATGGGCTCCGACAATAAAATTGTAAGACTGTTATTTAATAGAGCAAAACTAAACCCAAAACGTGTTGTTTTTGCGGAAGCCGATCAATTAAGTGTTCTTAAAGCAGCTCAAATTGTTTTAGAGGAAGGAATCGCTACTCCAATTTTGTTAGGAAGACGAGATGAAATTGAACGTCTAATGCAAGAACTTGAATTTGATGATGAAGTCCTTATTATCGATCCTAAAGCCGATGAAAGCAGTCTTCAAAAAAACAAATACGCAGAGACTTATTGGAAACAACAACAGAGAAAAGGGGTCACTCTTTTAGCAGCTCAAAAATTAATGCGCGAACGTAATTATTTTGCAGCGATGATGGTCAATGAAGGCGATGCTGATGCTCTTATTTCGGGTTATTCTAGTAATTATGGCTCGGTGGTAAAACCCATGCTAAATCTAATTGGCTTGGCGCCAGGATCTACAAGAATAGCGACCACCAATGTGATGATTACGCAAAGAGGACCTATGTTTTTAAGTGATACAGCCATCAATATAAATCCATCAGCAGATGATTTAATAAAAATTGCACAGATGACTTCTGGTGTAGTTAAAATGTTTGGAATAGAACCTGTGATGGCAATGATATCTTACTCTAACTTTGGGTCATCAAAAGACAAAACAGCTACCAAAGTTAAAGAAGCGGTGTCGTATTTGCATCGAAGACATCCTGATTTGTTAGTGGATGGTGAATTGCAAACAGATTTTGCTTTGAACAGTAAAATGTTAAAAGAGAACTTCCCTTTTTCTAGACTCGCCAGTAAAAAAGTTAATACTCTTATTTTTCCAAATTTAGAGGCTGCAAACATCACATATAAATTGTTGAAAGAGCTCAACAAAGCAGAATCGATTGGGCCGATCATGATGGGATTACGTAAACCAGTACATATTTTACAATTAGGGGCAAGTGTTGATGAAATTGTAAATATGACCGCCGTTGCAGTCGTGGATGCACAACTAAAAGGAAAAGCAATAATTTAAAACCCCAAATCACTTTCTTTTTTCTTCTTAAAATATTGTATTAATTTAGTACATTTGAAGTTCAAAGGAAGTGAAGATATGATTACACACATTCAAGGTAAATTAGTTGAGAAAACACCCACACATGTCATTATAGATTGCAATGGGATAGGGTATTTTGTTAATATTTCACTTCATACATTTTCTCAAATCCCAGATCTTGAGGCGATTAAAGTCTATACATACCTCCAGGTGAAAGAAGATTCTCATACACTGTATGGTTTTATCAGCTCGGCAGAACGCGAAATTTTCAGACTGTTAATTTCTGTGAGTGGAATAGGGGCTAATACAGCCCGCACTATGCTTTCCTCACTCACACCCAAACAAATTAGAGAAGGTATTGCCGTTGGAGATGTTGCTTTGATACAATCGGTGAAAGGTATTGGTCTCAAAACAGCTCAAAGAGTCATCATAGAATTAAAAGATAAAGTTCTTAAAATTTATGATATTGATGAAACTTCCTTGACTCCAAACAATACAAACAAAGACGAAGCGTTATCTGCTTTAGAAGTTTTGGGCTTTATGAAAAAACAATCCGAACGTGTTGTCGAGAAAGTAGTATCATCTACACCAGACGCCAGCGTCGAGTTTATTATCAAGGAAGCGCTTAAAAACCTATAACACATTTGAAAACCACTAACAATAAATTATATTTTAAAAGACTCTTTTTAGGAGTTCTGTTTTTGAGTTTTAGCTCAGTTGTGTTGGCGCAAGATCCTGCGACCGTGAGAGATTCAACCTCTACCACATTTTCATTTGGAAAACTAGAGACCCCAAATCCAGCGAGTATCGAAAGTAAATATACTTACGACCCCCTCACAGATCGTTATTTTTACACCTCAACTGTTGGCGATTTTGATATTAATTATCCTGTCATTTTAACCCCAAAAGAATTTCAAGACCTTGTGGTCAAAGAAAGTTTGAAAGCCTATTACAAAGAAAAACTAGATGCGCTCGACGGAAAAAAAGAAGGTTCTGAAGAAGCGAAGAAAAATCTAATTCCAGATTTATATGTTAACTCTAAATTTTTTGAAACCATATTTGGGAGCAATGTCATTTCGGTAGTCCCTCAAGGATCTGTTGAAATGGATCTTGGAGTGATGTATACCAAACAAGAAAACCCAGCATTTTCTCCAAGAAATCAGAGTAATTTCACCTTTGATTTTGATCAACGAATCAGTTTAAGTTTGACAGGTAAAGTAGGGACGCGATTAATAGTCAATGCTAATTATGACACTCAGTCCACATTTGATTTTCAGAACTTATTTAAAATTGAATATACGCCACTTAACAATCCAGAAGAACTGCTTGACGATAGAGGTAGGGAATTAGTTGGTCAAGGAAAACAACTGCTAAATAAAGGAAATGAACTGCTCTCTAACCCTGAAGGGAGAGCAAAAGGCCTTGCCCAAAAAGAATTAAACAAGCTCAACTCTGATAATGAAGATTCCATTTTACAAAAACTCGAATTAGGAAATGTTAGCATGCCTCTCAACAGTTCTCTAATTACGGGAGCCCAAAGTTTGTTTGGTGTTAAAACGGAATTACAGTTTGGAAAAACCAGAGTCACAGCCGTATTCTCTGAGCAACAATCTGAAACACGTTCGGTCACGGCGCAAGGCGGAGGGACTTTAGAAGACTTTGAGTTTTTTGGTTTAGATTATGACGAAAACAGACACTTTTTCCTAGCTCAGTACTTTAGAGAAAAATATGATGAAGCCCTCTTAAATTATCCATTTATAAATACACAAGTTCAAATTAAAAGGGTAGAGGTTTGGGTAACTAACAGAACAAATCAAATTCAAAACGTCCGAAATATTGTAGCGCTTCAAGATTTGGGAGAATCTTCAGTACTTGGGTTAGCAGCTGTTCCAGCAGGATTTGTCAATGTAGCACCAGGCACAAATCCTAATAATGAAAACAATGATTTTGACCCTACCAATATAGGCAACGCAGGTTCTCAGTTAACGAATTCAATTCGGGATATTGCCACCGTGCAATCCGGATTTCTATTGCCTGGCATCAATGAAGGATTTGATTACGGTAAGCTTGAAAATGCGCGAAAATTGACGGAAGGCAATGAATTTACTTTGGATACACAATTAGGATATATTTCCTTAAGTCAACGCCTTCAAAACGATGAGGTCCTTGCCGTTGCGTATCAATACACGATTGGGGATAAAGTGTATCAAGTTGGGGAGTTTGCAAACGACGGACTCGCTGCAACCGATGTTGTAGAGGATCAAAGCACTGGCATCACAACCGTCACCAATCAAAGTTTAGTCCTCAAAATGCTAAAGAGTGCGGTCACAAACGTCAATCTTCCTATATGGGACCTAATGATGAAAAACATCTATAATACAGGGGCTTACCAATTGGCTCAAGATGATTTTAGATTAAATATCTTCTATAACGAAACTTCAGCACTGAACTTTATTACCCCAGTAAGTGGTACATCATTTCCTGCGCCTACAGCCAATGCTGATCCTATTGAAGAAACACCCTTAATCCGATTATTTAATTTCGATCGATTAAATTTTAATAACGATCCACAAAATAAAGGAGATGGATTCTTTGATTTTGTTCCAGGGATAACCGTCATACCTCAAAACGGAAAAATTATATTCACCAAAGTAGAGCCTTTTGGAAGTTTTCTATTTGAAACACTTAGATTAACTGGCTCTGAAAACTACGAGGGTGATGAATCTATTCCAGGGACTTACAACCCAAATCAAACCAAATACGTATATAAATCTCTCTACAAAAACACCAAAACAGCGGCCTTACAAGACAGCGATAAGAACAAATTTTTGATGCGTGGACGCTACAAGTCCTCTGGGAGTTCAGGAATCCCGATTGGCGCTTTTAATGTGCCAAGAGGTTCTGTGAAAGTCACTGCCGGCGGACGTGTCCTTGTAGAAGGTGTAGACTATACGGTGAATTATCAGATTGGAACCGTCCAAATTTTGGACCCATCCTTGCAGGCTTCCAATACTCCAATTCAGGTATCGGTTGAAAACAATGCTGTTTTTGGGCAACAAACAAAACGCTTCACAGGAATTAATGTCGAACACCAATTCAACGAAAACTTTGTATTGGGTGCTACGGTCTTAAATTTAAATGAACGCCCCATTACACAAAAAGCAAATTATGGAAGCGAATCTATTAACAACACTATTTTTGGATTTAATGGTAATTACTCTACCGAAGTTCCATTTCTCACACGACTGGCCAATAAATTACCAAATATTGATACAGATGTTGAATCTAATCTATCCTTGCGAGGCGAGTTTGCATATTTAAAACCAGGGGCTCCCAAAGGCACAGATTTTGACAGTGAAGTAACCTCTTATGTCGATGATTTTGAAGGCTCCCAAAACGGTATTAGTTTACTCAGCCCACAGTCGTGGTTTTTATCGAGTCGACCTAAAGAACTTGGACGTGTGTACAACGAAGGACCTGAAGATGATCTAGGCTATCAGAATGGATTTGATAGAGCCCATTTAAATTGGTATTCAGTCGACCCCATTTTTTACAGCAATCAACGTCCAGGAAGCATAACAGACGATGATGTTTCTGATTTGTATGCAAGACGTATTTTTATTGATGAACTGTTTCCACAAATTGACATTGTCACTGGACAATACACCGTGATCAATTCTTTAGATTTAGTATATAATCCTCAAGAAAGAGGCCCTTATAATTACCAATCGGACGCAGTTGATGGTATTTTAAATACACCCCAAAACAGTTGGGCAGGGATCACTAGACAACTCACTTCCACTGATTTTGAACAATCAAATGTAGAGTATATTGAGTTTTGGATGATGGATCCGTTTTTGGATAACCCCTCTAACACAGGTGGGAAATTGGTATTCAACTTAGGAAATATTTCTGAAGATGTAATAAAAGATGGAAAAAAACAGTACGAAAATGGACTCCCAGAGGACGGGAACATAAGTTTTTTACCTCCTACAACTTGGGGAACTGTTACTCCACAAAACCAATCTTTAATTTATGCGTTTTCAACTCAAGGAGATGAACGGAATAATCAGGATGTTGGTTTGGATGGCTTTGATGATTTTGAGGAAAGCAATACGTCTGATGCACGGTTTGCTCCCTTTTCGTCTCTTGATGACCCAGCCAATGATAATTATAAGTATTATCTAAATACCGAAGGGGATATATTTGAGCGTTACAAAAGGTACAATGGACTCGAAGGAAATTCACCAGATGCAGTTTCAGATACCAATCGGGGTTCTACAACCCTTCCAGACGTAGAAGACATCAATAGGGATAATACGATGAATACTATTGACAGTTATTACGAATATGAAATAGAGATATCTTCCTCAGAATTAAACAATCCGTCCAACTCCTATATAGTGGACAGAAAGTCTGTTTCAAATATTACCTTACCAAATGGGTCTTCTTCAGGAACAATTAATTGGTATCAGTTTCGAATACCAGTTTCAGAATATACAAATGAAATCGGAGGCATTTCAGATTTTCGATCCATTCGTTTTGCACGGATGTACCTTAAAGAATTTACTGAATCGACAGTACTTCGATTCGGAACCTTAGATTTAGTTCGAAGCGATTGGCGTCGTTATCAATTGTCATTGGATGACGATTCTAACGAGGCAACACAAACAGAGGGTACTGACTTTAGTGTTGGGATTGTAGGGATTCAAGAAAATGATGGGGGTTATGTATCTCCACCTGGGGTTGAACGCGAACAATTAAACAACAATAACAGTATTATACGTCAGAACGAACAATCCTTAGTGGTCGATGTTTGTGAGCTTGAATCTGAAGATGCCAGAGGGGTTTTTAAAAATATTAATGTGGACATGCGTCAGTATAAAAAGCTGAAAATGTTTATTCATGCTGAGGATGGTGAAACCAATAGTTTTGAACAAGGGACTTTAGTGGGATTCATAAGATTGGGAAATGATTTCACTCAAAATTACTACCAAATAGAACTTCCTCTTAGAAAATCATCTGGTGCTTCGGGTGCTGCTGCAAATGAGGTTTGGCCTGAGTATAACGAGATAAATATACCATTAGAATTTCTCGAACAAATAAAAGCTTTGGGAATCAGTCAAGGAACCTTAAGCAACGAAGATCCAACATTTTATAATGTGATTGATGGAGAATTACAAGAAAATCCGATTGGGGAATTTGAGCCTTTCTCATTAAATTTCAGTTCTAATTTAAATGAGACGCCTGTTGAGCAACGCATCGCAATTAAAGGAAATCCAAATTTTGGAGATATTAGAACCTTGATGGTGGGGGTCAAAAATATTGGTGCAAATGCACAATGTGCAGAAGTGTGGTTCAATGAGTTGCGCCTCGCCGACATGGACAACGAAGGCGGATGGGCAGCGATTATGAGTGTGGATACCAATATCGCTGATTTCATGAACATCAATGCCACGGCCAAAAGAAGTACTACTGGATTTGGAAGTTTAGAACAAGGACCAAATGAACGAAGTCGTGAAGATTTAAAGCAATACGATGTGGTTACCAACATGAACCTTGGGCAGTTGTTGCCAAAGAAATGGGGCTTAGAAATTCCTTTTAATTACGGACAAAGCGAAGAGCTTATCACCCCTGAGTATGACCAACAATACAAAGATTTAAAATTACAAAGTCGTCTAGACGCTGCCACATCTTCAGAAGAACGCGAACGTATCAAAACTCAATCTGAAGACTATACAAAACGTCAAAGCATCAATTTTATTGGGGTTCGGAAACAACGTACTGGTGATACCAAACCTAGAGTGTACGACGTGGAAAATCTAACGATGAACTATTCTTTTAATCAAATAAAACACCGTGATTTTGAGATTGAAAATTCTTTAGATCAAAACGCCAGAGTAGGTGCTAACTATAACTACAGTTTTAATCCAATAAAAATAGAGCCCTTTAAGAAAAACGATTCCCTGTTTATGAATAAATATTGGAAGCTGATAAAAGATTTTAATTTAAATTTATTGCCTTCCAGTCTTTCGGTGAGCTCTGATTATGTGAGACAATATAACAGTCAAAAATTTAGAGATGCTGGCCTAGGAGCTGAAAATATCAAGGTTGATGAATTAATTAGAAGAAATTACACCTTTGATTTTCAATACACGATCAATTACAATCTTACAGATGGTTTGCGATTGAACTTTACGTCCTCAACCAATAACATTGTAAGAAATTACTTTATTGACAACGAATTAAATGGCGATCAAGACCCTGAACTTGGGATTTGGGACCGCTTCTTTGATTTTGGTGATCCAAACAGACATACCCAACAATTAGGAATCAATTATGAATTGCCGTTAAATAAATTTCCTGCACTGAGTTTTGTAACCTCTAATTATTCTTACACTGGAGATTTTCAATGGAACAAAGGATCTGATTTATTGGTAGGCGATGCCGATACTACTTTAGGGAATTCAATTTCGAACGCCAATCAACACAATCTAAACACCTCTTTTGACATGCGCAAACTGTATCGTTATTTAGGGATAAAAAAATCATCCCGAAGAGGTAGAACTTCCAAATCAAAAAGTAAAACACCAAACTCAAGAGCGTCCTCCAGATCAAAGAAATTCAACTTGAAAGATTTTGGTATTGGATTGTTAACCAGTGTCAATCGAATGCAGGTAAATTACTCAGAAGGAAACAGTTCCTTTTTGCCGGGCTATCTTCCAACTCCTGGATTTTTAGGAACTCTTAGACCTACAGCGGGATATACTTTTGGAAGCCAACGAGATATCCGCCGGATTTCTGCCGAAAATGGCTGGCTTACAACCTTCGATCAATTCAATCAGCAGTACACAGAAACCCACACTCAAAACATAGACTTCAATATTAATATGGAGCCAATTTCTGATCTAAAAATTGATTTAAATGGGGGTAAAACCTATGCAACTAATTTCACTGAAAGTTTTAACGCCGTTGGCAACACCTATAATTCTTTAATCCAAAACACCTTTGGAAATTTCAATATATCAACCATATTAATCAAAACTGCTTTCAGTCAAAGCGACGAAAATAAATCAGTTCCATTTGAAGAATTTAAAAGCAACCGATTGGTGATTGCCAACCGTTTGGCTCAAAATTTTTATGGAGCCAGTGGATTTACTACAGATGCAGAAGGTTACCCTAAAGGATTTGGAAAAAACAGTCAAGCAGTGTTATTACCAGCATTCTTGGCGGCCTACTCTGGTAAAAAATCAAATAAAATCAGTTTGAACGCTTTTAGAGATATTCCACTTCCTAATTGGACCTTAAAGTATACGGGATTCATGAAAAACAAATGGTTCAAAAAGCACTTTAGAAGATTTTCTTTAACCCACGGTTATAATGCATCTTACACCATCAATCAGTTCAGAACAAATCTTGATTACAATGCAGCAGATCCAACCCTAGACTATGAATCGCAAAACCCTAACACAAAAGATCAATCTGACAATTACAAAGCAGAAACTTTGTACAGTAACATCAATTTGGTCGAACAGTTCAGTCCTTTGGTAAAGCTCGATTTTGAAATGAAAAATTCAATCAAAGTTTCTGCTGAAATTAAAAAAGACCGTAGTTTATCTTTGAGTTTTGACAACAACCTACTCACTGAAATTCACGGAAACGAATATATTTTTGGGCTGGGGTATCGAATTAAAAACTTAAAAATACGATCGAAATTAGCAGGTCCAAGAAGAATCATTAAAAGTGATTTGAATATGAAAGCCGATATTTCAATGAGAAATAACAAAACAATTATTCGGTATTTAGATTTAGACAACAACCAAGTGAGTGCAGGACAAACGATTTGGAGTATGCGTTATGCTGCAGACTATGCGTTCAGTAAAAATCTAACAGCCATATTTTATTTTGACTATGCGTTCTCAGAATATGCAATTTCAACAGCATTTCCTCAAACGACCATTCGTTCAGGATTTACATTACGTTATAACTTTGGAAATTAATATAAACTACATTAATATTATATAATTATGAATGTTCCTTCAGATTTAAAATACACTAAAGATCACGAGTGGGTAAAAATTGACGGCGATATAGCAACCGTTGGAATTACTGATTTCGCACAAGGTGAATTAGGTGATATTGTATACGTAGAAGTTGACACTTTAGAGGAAGTTTTAGAAGCAGATGCTGTTTTTGGAACTGTAGAAGCAGTCAAAACCGTATCAGATTTGTTTTTGCCCGTTGCAGGAGAAATCGTAGAATTTAACGAATCCTTAGAAGAAGAGCCAGAAAAAGTAAACGATGACCCCTATGGTTCAGGTTGGATGATCAAAATTAAGGTTGAAAGTACTGAAGATTTGGAAACTCTTTTGAGTGCAGATGAATACAAGGCAATTATTGGTGCTTAAAAACTACTTAATACATAGTGTTGCTGTAGTCTATACTATCTCAATCGTTATTTTGAGTTTAACAAACCTTACAGAAGTGCCAAAACTCAACACAGGTTTTGATGATAAAATAGCACATTTTGTTTTGTATGCTGCTCTCTGTTTTTTTTGGTTTATGAGTTTTCACATTTTGAAAATAAAATCAAGTTTAGGATTGGCCTCTTTAGTGTCTATACTATTTGGGGCAGTCATCGAAGTCTTACAAGGAATTCTCTCTGTTTATAGAACTGCCGATGTTTTTGATCTTGCAGCAAATTGCCTAGGAATTTTTGTAATGGCCCTTATTATTAATGCAAAAAAAGAACTAATCGTTAAAAAACTTTAAACCTTTGTGTATTTATTAATTTTTTAACTAATTTAACACTCGCAAAAAATAACACTAAAATGGAATTAAAGAAAAACTCAAACGCAGATGTCAGTAAGAATGCATCACTGTATTTCGCAGTTGGTTTAGCACTTATGTTGTTTTTAACATACAGTGCCATTAACCATAAAACATACGACAAATCATCAATTGATATTGGAAAATTAGATTTAGATGCTGAACTCGATGAAGAAATTCCTTTGATAGATCAACTCACACCACCACCCCCACCGCCACCGCCACCAGCGGCTCCAGAGGTCATTGAAATTGTCGAAGACGAAGAAGAGATTGAGGAAACGGTTATTGAATCTACAGAAACAGATCAAGATGAAGAGATTGAAGTTGAGGAAATTGAAGTTGAAGAGATCTACGAAGACGTTGAGGTTCCTTTCTCAGTGATCGAAAATGTACCTGAATATCCTGGATGTGAAAAAGGTTCCAACGCTGAAAAACGTAAATGTATGTCAGCTAAAATCGCAAAATTTGTACAACGTAAATTTAATACAGATTTGGCAGGTGACTTAGGGTTATCTGGAAGACAGCGTATTAGTGTGATTTTCAAAATAGATAAAAAAGGAAATGTAACAGGAGTGCGTTCTAGAGCACCCCACCCAAGGTTAGAAAAAGAAGCAGCACGTGTGATTAATATGTTGCCAAAAATGAAACCAGGACGTCAACGTGGAAAAGCAGTGGTCGTTCCTTATTCTTTACCTATTACCTTTCAAGTTCAAGATTAAGTTTTTTTCAATCGTATGAAATTATATAAATCCCGCCTCGGTGGGATTTTTTGGTATATTTATTGTGGTATATTTATTTTAACCCTTAAATCTTACCATCATGAAGTCTCCCCCAGATGAATTCCAACAACGCTTGCCAAAGAAAAACTCAAAAGCAAATGTCGCTCGAAATAGTTTTATCTATTTTGCACTCGGTTTAGTTTTGATGCTTGTCATTTCCTATGAATCTATTAATTATAAGTCGTATGACAAATCTAATATTGATATAGGGTCTCTAAATCTAGAAGAAGAAAACGAAGAAGAAATTCCAATTATTGATCTTAAGTTACCCCCACCACCCCCGCCACCGCCTGCAGTTGCAACTTAGGTTATTGAAATTGTTGAGGATGAAGTAGAAGTGGAAGAAACCGTTATTGAATCGACGGAAACAGACCAAGATGATGAAATTGCCGAAGTTGAAGAGATTGAAGTTGAAGAGGTATATGAAGATGTTGAGGTGCCGTTTTCAGTCATCGAAAATGTGCCCGAATATCCTGGTTGTGAAAAAGGATCAAATGCCCAGAAACGTAAATGTATGTCTGATAAAATCGCCAAATTCGTTCAAAAAAAGTTCAATACAGATTTAGTAGGTGATTTAGGGTTGTCTGGAAAACAACGGATCAGTGTTGTTTTTAAAATTGACAAAAATGGAAATGTAACAGGAGTGTGTTCCAGAGCACCCCATCCACGATTGGAAAAAGAGGCAGCACGAGTGATTAATTTGTTGCCAAAAATGAAACCAGGGCGCCAACGTGGAAGAGCAGTAGTAGTTCCTTACTCGTTGCCCATTACTTTTTTAGTCCAAGAGTGATACAGACACTCCCTAAAATTTAAAATCCCGCATTTGCGGGATTTTTTTGATTTATTTAATACTAACGCAACTTCCAAATGCAAAACTCTGTACTGACGGGGTTTGTTAAGAATTTTTCAAGTACAGATAGCGTTTTTCATAATCAATAACAGCTAGTCCTTTTTTAAGAATGTCTGCTCCAATAATGCCATCAACTGGGAGAGTCTTTACAGACTCTAACGCATCATTTACAAAACTTAAATCTATGAGGGCGATTGGAAAACGAGTTTTTTTCCATCCACCAATTGAAAGGGTATTATTTTTGGAGAGAAGTGTATCAATTTTATCAGGTCCAGCACCACTAGCCTTAACGACCGAGGACTGGGTTTTGAGTTTAAATTTTTCTTCGTGTTTTAGCCCAATAAAGGTTGTGGAGGCACCAGTATCTAAAATGAACAGTCCTTTGATGCCATTAACTTTACCTATAATCTTAAAATGATTGGATGCAATAGGGTGCATCTTTATCTTAAAATAAGACTTATTTAATAAAAATTCAGATAAGGATGTAGTTGTGGTTTTCAAAGCAAAATAATTTTTTACAAAGATACTATTCAAAATCTTACTTTTGCACTATGATAATCACAGATACTCACACCCACCTGTATAGCGAAGCATTTGATGACGACCGCTCGGAAGTTATAGAGCGTGCTTTGGAAGCAGGCGTAACCCGATTTTTTATTCCTGCAATCGATTCTTCCTACACAGAGGCTATGTATGCGCTCCAAAAAAGCTATCCAAAACAAATGTTTTTGATGATGGGGGTTCATCCAACGCATGTTAAAGAAAATTATCTAGAAGAATTGTCACATGTTAAAGAACAATTGGAAACTCGAAAATTTGTGGCCATTGGAGAAATCGGTATAGATCTGTTCTGGGATCAAAGTATGTTACAGAAACAACAGGTTATGTTTAGAGCTCAAATTCAATTAGCCAAACAATATAAGTTGCCAATTGTCATTCATTGTCGGGAGGCTTTTGATGAAGTTTTTGAAATTCTTGAGGAGGAAAAAGGGGCCGATTTATTTGGAATCTTTCATTGTTTTACGGGAACCTTTGAACAAGCACAGCGAGCAATTTCTTTTAATATGAAACTTGGTATTGGCGGTGTAGTAACTTTTAAAAACGGGAAAATTGATCAATTTTTAAACCAAATCGATTTAAAGCATATTGTTTTAGAAACAGATGCGCCCTACTTGTCGCCTGTGCCTTACAGAGGAAAACGGAACGAAAGTAGTTATATTTTGAATGTTTTAGAAAAATTATCAGATATTTATGGAGTGTCAAAAGACTATATTGCAGAAATTACGACTGAGAACTCAAAATCTGTTTTTAAATTATAAAATCAAATGAAACCTCAAATACTATTAATATATACAGGTGGCACCATTGGAATGATTAAAGATCCAATTACCGCCACTTTACAGGCATTTGATTTTGCTTCTCTTATAGAAAAAATTCCTGAACTGAATTTACTGGACTGTGACATACATACCGTTTCTTTTGAAACCCCAATAGATTCGTCCAATATGAATCCTTCTCATTGGACCACAATAGCTTCAATCATTGAAGAAAATTACCAAACTCATGATGGGTTTGTTGTACTTCATGGAAGTGATACCATGAGTTACACTGCTTCAGCCCTTAGCTTTATGTTCGAAAATCTTGCTAAACCTGTCATCCTCACAGGGTCTCAGCTCCCTATTGGTGATTTGCGAACGGATGCCAAAGAAAACCTAATTACTTCCATTCAGATTGCAGCTCTGCAAAACAACAACACACCAGTGATAAAGGAAGTCGGACTGTATTTTGAGTATAAACTGTACAGAGGGAATCGCACTACCAAAATTAATGCCGAACATTTTCAGGCCTTTGCGTCTTTAAATTTTCCAGCCCTTATGACTTCTGGAGTACATTTAAAGGTTAATCACGATCTATTGCACAAAAATTATTCACAAGCTCAAATGGTGGTTCATAAAACAATGGATACAAACATTGTTCTGCTCACACTATTTCCGGGTATTACACCAATTGTTTTGAAATCTATTTTAGAAATCCAAGGACTCAAAGCAGTTGTGATTGAAACTTATGGTAGTGGCAATGCCACTACCGAAGACTGGTTTTTAGAGGCCATTGAAAAGGCTTTGTCCAAAGGAGTCTATGTTGTAAATGTCACTCAATGTGCAGGGGGGAGTGTATACATGAATCAATATCAAACTGGAAAACTTCTAGAAAAGTTAGGTGTGATCTCTGGAAAAGACATGACTACAGAGTCTGCGATCACAAAATTAATGTTTATGTTGGGTCTTGATACCCCAAAAAATATGTTTAAAACAGTTTTTGAAACAAGTCTTCGTGGAGAAATATCCTAAATTAGGTCTTAAAAATTTCACCAATCAAACTATTTTTTCTTTATTTGGGCTGCTTAAAAAGCAAATTAGAGAGGTGGCCGAGTGGCTTAAGGCGCACGCTTGGAAAGCGTGTATACGGCAACGTATCGAGGGTTCGAATCCCTTCCTCTCTGCAAACTCCTCTGTATTAGTGACTTAGGTTTTTTGGTTTATGAAAAATAGCTTTTCTTTTGAAATTAGTATTAAGATTTTTAACCAAAAACTTATTGAGTTTTGTCATTTTTATTTTGGTAATTACATTTTTTTTATACCTTTAACATCTTGTAAAAACATTAATATTTTAACAAAAATCAACAACATAGAACAATGAAAAGATTAATTCCAATTCTGGCTATTGCATTTGTAATGGCATTCGGGTCTGTAAGTGCAACTTCATACACGAACATTAACATGAACTCTTTTGTAACTACAATTGTAAGCCCAGTTCAGGACGACGCTGCTTCAGCTGATGCAGAAGAATCTATCGGGTTTCACCAAGAACTAAAAAACAGATTTATTGAAGGGGGGCCAGGATTTATGGGCATCGTTTTGTTATGTCTTATTTTAGGACTTGCAATTGCAATTGAAAGAATTATTTTCTTAAACCTTTCAACTACCAATTCAAAAAAATTAATCGATGAAGTAGAAGGTGCATTAGCTTCAGGAGGTTTAAATGCCGCTAAGGAAGTTTGTAGAAATACAAAAGGCCCAATTGCATCTATTTTTTATCAAGGATTAGATCGTGCTAACGAAGATTTAGACTCTGCCGAAAAAGCAGTCGTTGCTTATGGAGGTGTTCAAATGGGACAGTTAGAAAAAAATGTATCTTGGATTTCTTTATTTATCGCTTTAGCACCAATGTTAGGATTCATGGGAACTGTAATCGGAATGATTCAAGCCTTTGATAAAATTGAAGAAGCAGGAGACATGCAGCCATCACTTGTTGCTGGTGGTATTAAAGTAGCACTTTTAACAACCGTTTTTGGACTGGTTGTTGCAATTATACTACAAGTCTTTTATAACTATATCATTGCTAAAATAGACAGCATCGTAAACGACATGGAAGATTCCTCTATATCTTTAATGGATATATTGGTAAAAAATAAAAAATAATAACACCTCAATACTAAATTAGATAATTATGGATTTACAAAAATTATTGAAAATTGTAGCTATTGTCATCGGTGTGATTTCAATCTATTTCCTTGGAGATATCATTTCTACTGGTAACGATCAGATAAGAGCTGGCGAAGGCAGCATCATTGTAAACATGTTTATGTATGTGTCTTACATTGTCCTAGCGATTGCCGTCCTTATTGTATTAGTTTTTTCAGTACTCAACTTAGTTTCAAATACAGAAGGATTGAAAAACACGCTTACAGGCGTTGCTGCTTTTGTAGTTCTAGGCTTGCTTTGCTACTTTGGTTTTGCCAACGGTGTAGAAACACCCCTCAAAAATGGGGATATGCTTTCGGCTAGTGGATCAAAATTAGTAGGTGCTGGGTTATATTTATTCTATTTCTTAGCAGTAATTGCAGGTGGTATTATGTTAGGTTTTGGAATTAAAAAAATGGTAAAGTAATATGGCAAAGCGATCTGCACCAGAAGTGAATGCGGGCTCAATGGCCGACATTGCCTTCTTATTATTAATATTTTTCTTGGTTACAACCACCATAGAAAAAGACTCTGGACTCAACCGGAAACTTCCTCCGATGGAAGAAGACGTTGACCCGCCGATCATTAAGCAAAGGAATATTTTTACGGTACTCCTCAATGGTAAGGATCAATTGCTAGTCGAAGAAGAATTGATGGAAATTAAAGATTTGAGAGCTGCGGCAATTGAGTTTTTAGACAACAATGGAGATGGAACTTGCACCTATTGTAAAGGGCCAAAAAACTCATCCTCATCAGATAATCCAGACAAAGCAATTATATCATTAAAGAACGATAGAGAAACTTCTTATGCAACCTATATATCCGTTCAAAACGAATTGGTAGCAGCCTATAATGTACTTCGAAACCGAAGAGCACTTGAAGTAGGACCTCAAAATGGATTTACAGATATGAATTTTGTAGAAATGCAAAAGAATTACAAAGATGCCCGTTTCGTAGGTAACAAAACAAAGTTGAAAGAAGTAATCAATCAAATAAAGGTTGAGTTTCCTCAGAAACTTTCTGAAGTGCAGTAGTTTAACTTAAAAAGTAAAGAAACAAAATGTCAAAATTTAAAAAGAAATCTGACGGAGGTACACCAGCCATTTCCACGGCCTCGCTTCCTGATATTGTGTTTATGTTGCTGTTCTTTTTTATGGTAGCTACCGTGATGCGTGAAAATTCACTCAAAATCAAAAACTCACTTCCTGTTGCAAACCAAGTCGAAAAACTTGATAAGAAAAACCCAGTAAGTTATATTTATATGGGCAAACCAAGTGCAGGTTACGAAAAATTTGGTACCGAATCAAGAATTCAGCTAAACGATCAATTTGCAGAGCTTTCTGAAGTTGGCGCATTTATCGGAGCTGAAAGAGCCGCTTTAAGAGAGGAACTTATTCCGTTTCTCACCGTTGCCCTCAAAGTAGATAAAGATGCTAATATGGGAATTGTAGGAGACGTCAAACAAGAACTTAGAAAAGTCAACGCACTTAAAATTAACTACACTACAGGAGTTGGTGATGCGTTAAATAATATAAAATAAACACATACTTCAAAACATTTAAAAGGCATTCTAAGTAGAATGCCTTTTTTTATTTAGTTTAGTAGTACAAATTAATGATGTCCTTTATGAGATTTCGTCTTTTTTTATTTCTTTTTTTCATTTTCTCTGCAGTCGCTTATGCCCAATCTAACAAAGTAACTGAACTGGATAGTTTGTATAGAGAAGATCAAATCTTTATTGGGGTGACCTATAATGCACTGCTGAATTTACCTAAAAGTACTTCTCAAAACGGATTTTCAACTGGGTTTCAATTAGGAGTAATAAGAGACTTTCCTATTAATAAGCCTCGCAATATCGCGATTGGTTTAGGGCTTGGATATTCGTTTAATTCTTACAATCAAAACATTAAAATTAGTTCGTCAACACCTCTTCCCACTTATACGATTTTAGAGGATATAAATTTTTCTAAAAACAATTTTTCTCAACATCTTTTAGAATTTCCTTTTGAAATTCGTTGGCGTACTTCTAATGCAGAAACTTATAAGTTTTGGCGCATCTATACTGGAGTCAAGCTTGGGTATGTATTTGCTTCAAAATCCATTTACAAAGGACAGCCCAATAACGAAACCCACAGAAATCTTCAAGGTTTAAATTCGTGGCAGTACGGATTGACTATGAGTGTAGGCTACAACACATGGAATGGTTATATCTATTATGGTTTGAATCCGATTTTTGATTCTGCGATTACCACAAACGCTCAAACGATAGAGATGAATGCACTCAAAATAGGTCTTATTTTTTACCTCTTATAACCAATAATTATACAAAAAAACTTGAGGGACTACGCCAACCAAAAGACCTGCTAAAAGTTCTTTGACCGTGTGAGCATTCAAATGCAAACGCGAACTCGCCATGGCTCCCATGATTATCACAAAGAAGGCAAATATCCCTCCAAAAGAATAGCTGTAGTGTAAATTAACGAGTACCATAAAAATGAAAGCACCTCCAGTACTCATCATGTGAATACTTGCTTTGAATTTTAAAACAGCTATAACAAATCCTAATATTGTGGTTATTAAAGCCCCTAAAAAAAAATAATGAAGTTCACATACCGACTGGGAAAAAACACCAAAACTTAAGTAGCCTAGTAAAATACTGTTTAGTAGTAAGGGCCAAATACGCTCTTTTGAAGTTTTTAAATTAATGGAATAGACTAGTTTAAATTTATTTAAAACAAAATACAAAAATAGTGGCATGACCAGGCTCCAAAGAATAATTGAAAGCAACCAAAAACTGATTTTATTTGGGGGGTATTGCATGGGCGTTACAGCAAAATAATAGACTGCTGCCATCCAGGGCATGAGTAATGGATGTAAAGTATAAGAGATGCTTTTCAAAAATGTCGTTAACATAGGTAGGATTCGATCCTGTAATATTACTAAAAATAATAGTACTAGGGGACTTATAAGCCCGAAATCAGACCTATAAATTCAAGAATTCTTACTAAACTCAAAATGACCTGCCTTATAAGGTGGCTTTTTATTTAAATTTCTTAATTTTGCGACCTTAATAGCAATGAATAATGAGCGCGACATTTCCTGAGTATAAAGGACTTAACTTACCAAACGTAGCAGACGAGATGCTTAAGTTCTGGGAGGATCATAATATTTTTGAAAAAAGTATTACTTCTAGAGAAGGGAAACCTCCTTATGTGTTCTTTGAAGGGCCTCCATCTGCTAATGGATTGCCAGGAGTACATCATGTTTTGGCACGTGCTATAAAAGATATTTTTCCGCGCTACAAAACCATGAAAGGATTTCAAGTAAACCGTAAAGCAGGCTGGGATACTCATGGACTACCAATTGAATTGGGTGTTGAAAAAGAATTGGGAATTACGAAAGAAGACATTGGCAAAACAATTTCTGTAGAAGATTACAACGCCGCTTGTAGAACAGCAGTGATGCGTTACACAGATATTTGGAACGACCTTACACAAAAAATGGGGTATTGGGTCAATATGGACGATCCCTATGTTACCTACGATTCAAAGTACATGGAGAGTGTATGGTGGTTGTTAAAACAGATTTATAACAAGAACCTTATTTATAAAGGCTATACAATTCAGCCCTATTCACCAAAAGCGGGTACAGGTTTAAGCTCCCATGAGCTGAATCAACCTGGAACTTATCAGGACGTTACGGACACAACTATTGTGGCACAATTTAAAGCGATCAATGCATCACTTCCAGAGTTTTTGCAAAATGAGGGTCCTATTTTGTTTTTAGCTTGGACAACAACTCCTTGGACTTTGCCAAGTAATACAGCTTTAACTGTAGGTCCAAAAATTGAATATGTTCTCGTAAAAACCTATAATCAATATACTTTTGAAGCTACTAATGTGGTAGTTGCAAGGGCTTTGCTTGGAAAACAATTTAACGGAAAATTTAAAGAAGTCGAAAATATAGAAGAGTTGAAAGGTTACCAATCTTCAGATAAAAATATTCCGTTTTTTGTTCTAAAATCGTTTATAGGGAAAGACCTTGTGGGAATTTCTTACGAACAATTATTAGATTATGCCTTGCCAAACGACAATCCTGAAGATGCCTTTAGAATTATCTCTGGTGATTTTGTAACCACTGAAGATGGAACAGGAATTGTACATACAGCCCCAACATTTGGAGCTGATGACGCAATTGTGGCGAAACAAGCAAGCCCTGAAATTCCACCACTATTGGTAAAAGATGCAGATGATAACCTTGTCCCTCTCGTCGATTTACAAGGTCGATTTAGACCTGAAATGAGAGAATTCGCAGGTCGTTTTGTTAAAAACGAATATTACCCCGAAGGAGAAGCTCCCGAAAAATCTGTAGATGTAGAGCTAGCGATTAAGTTAAAAATTGAAAACAAAGCCTTCAAGGTTGAAAAATACAAACACAGTTATCCAAATTGTTGGAGAACCGATAAACCTATTTTATACTACCCGTTAGACTCTTGGTTTATTAAAATCACTGACGTAAAAGAGCGTATGTTTGGCCTGAATCAAACGATTAACTGGAAGCCAAAAAGTACAGGCGAAGGCCGTTTTGGAAACTGGTTAGCAAATGCAAACGATTGGAATTTATCACGCTCGCGCTATTGGGGAATCCCCCTTCCAATTTGGCGTACTGAAGATGGGAAAGAAGAAATCTGTATTGGTTCAGTTGAAGAACTCAAATCGGAAATGCAAAAAGCAGTACAAGCTGGAGTTTTAGAAAATGATATTTTTGAAGATTTTATTGTAGGCGACTATTCGCTAGAAAACTATTCAAAAATTGATTTACATAAAAATATTGTGGATGCCATTGTATTAGTATCGCCCTCAGGAAAACCAATGCAGCGAGAAAGTGATTTAATTGATGTATGGTTCGATTCTGGTAGTATGCCTTATGCCCAATGGCATTATCCATTTGAAAATAAAGAGCTAATCGATCACAACAAAGCCTTTCCAGCAGATTTTATTGCAGAAGGCGTCGATCAAACACGGGGATGGTTTTATACACTTCATGCCATAGCAACCATGGTTTTTGACTCCGTTGCTTACAAAAATGTTGTTTCTAACGGGTTAGTCTTAGACAAAAATGGACAGAAAATGTCCAAACGTTTGGGCAATGCAACCGATCCATTTGAGACCTTATCAACCTATGGTGCAGATGCAACTCGTTGGTATATGATTAGTAATGCCAATCCATGGGATAATTTAAAATTTGACATAGAAGGAATTGAAGAAGTGAAACGAAAGTTTTTTGGAACTCTGTATAATACCTATTCTTTTTTCACTCTTTATGCAAACATTGATAAGTTTAGTTATTCGGAGGCAGACATTTCAAACCAAGACCGTCCAGAAATTGACCGTTGGATTTTGTCTGAACTAAATTCTTTAGTTGAAAAAGTAGATGCCTATTATGCGGATTATGAGCCCACTAAGGCAGCTCGAATTATTTCTGAATTTACCCAAGAATACTTAAGTAACTGGTATGTCCGCCTTAGCAGAAGACGTTTCTGGAAAGGGGAGTATGAAACTGATAAAATATCTGCATATCAAACATTATATACATGTATGGCAACCATTGCAAAGCTTGGAGCCCCAATAGCCCCATTTTTTATGGATCGTTTGTATTTAAATTTGAATTCGGCTACAAATAAAGAAACATTTGAAAGTATTCACTTAGCAGATTTTCCATCCGTAGAAGCGATTCTAATTGATAAAAATTTAGAGCGCAAAATGGAGCAAGCACAAACAATTTCATCTTTGGTGTTGTCCTTGCGAGCAAAGGAAAAAATTAAAGTCAGACAGCCTTTACAGAAAATCATGATTCCGGTGAATTCCGCCACTCAAAAAGCGGATATTTTAGCAGTTGTGGACTTAGTAAAACACGAAGTAAATGTGAAGGAAGTAGAATTATTAGAGGATGCTTCCGATATTTTGGTAAAACAAATCAAGCCAAATTTTAAAGCCTTGGGACCTCGATTTGGAAAGGATATGAAACTAATAGCTAACGCCATCAAAAACTTAAACTCCGAAGACATTAAGCAAATTGAAGAAAAAGGAGAGTTAGCTATTGAAATTAATGGAAAAAGTATTAATTTGGAGCGCGATGATGTAGAGATTACCTCTCAAGATATTGAAGGATGGTTGGTAGCCAACCAAGGAGCTGTAACGGTAGCTTTGGATGTTACTATTTCAGAGGCCTTAAAAGAAGAAGGAATTGCTAGAGAATTGGTCAATAGAATTCAAAATTTAAGAAAAGACTCTGGATTTGAACTTACCGATCGTATTGAAGTTTCTTTACAAGCTGAAGACGAAATTGAGAATGCAGTTAAACACAATAAAGAATATATAAAACTAGAAACATTAACGGATGAGCTCCACTTGGTGACAAGTCTAGAAAAAGGAATTGAAGTTTCTTTTGATACTATTAACACCAAGTTGTATATCCAAAAATCCAAATAATTATGCCTATAGAAAATACAAGCAGATACTCGGATAACGATTTAAAAGAATTCAAAGCGATCATTTTAAAAAAAATTGATAAGGCCCAGCACGATTTGGACCTTATTAAAAGTGCCTATATGAATGATTTAAACAACGGTACCGAAGACACTTCGCCTACTTTTAAAGCTTTTGATGAAGGTAGTCAAGTGATGAGCAAAGAATCAAATTCGCAATTAGCCATCCGTCAAGAAAAGTTTATTAGAGACTTAAAAAACGCCTTGAACAGAATTGAAAATAAGACTTATGGTATTTGTAGAGTGACCAAAAAACTCATCAATAAAAAACGTTTGGAGCTGGTTCCACACGCAACTCTAAGTATTGAAGCAAAGAATATGCAAAAATAGAATGTCTAAAAAAAAGACATTTTTATTAGTTGTATTGATTCTTTTTATAGACCAGGCTTCAAAAATATATATCAAAACACATTTTGAGCTAGGACAAGAGTTCAAAATATTTGATGGGTTTAGAATTTACTTTATAGAAAACGAAGGCATGGCATGGGGCGCCAAACTCAGCGATATATCTTCTCTTATATCCGATTCAAGTGCCAAATTATTTTTAACAATCTTTAGAATTTTTGCTGTCTGTGGTATCGGTTATTGGCTTTATCAAAGTCTAATTAAAAACACTTCAAAGATATTGACTTTTGCTCTTACGTTGGTTTTTTCGGGCGCCTTAGGGAATATTATCGACTCTGTTTTTTATGGTATTCTTTTCGACGGAAGTTTAGGTCAAACAGCGACTATTTTCACTTCTGAAGGCTATGGCGATCTCTTTCATGGAAAAGTTGTTGACATGCTTTATTTTCCTTTGTTTAAAGGGCATTTCCCAGATTGGCTTCCATTCTTTGGTGGCAATTATTTTTCTTTTTTCGACCCTGTTTTTAATGTCGCTGACATGGCGATTAGTACAGGGGTTGGGTTACTTTTGGTATTTAATAAACAAGTATTCCCGCAATCTTAAACGACTTAGAAAGTATAGATCTTATTTGGAGTCACACAAAAATTTAACGGTATGTCATGCGGTTCAATATCATCTATCAAGATTTCTGCATCAAAAAATGAAAGTCCAATTTTTATAGTGTTTTTGGAACATTTCTTTAAAAATCCATCGTAAAAGCCCTTTCCATATCCAACACGGTTTCCTTTTTTGTCAAAAGCAACAAGTGGAATAAAAACCACTTCTATTTGTTCATCACTAATTTGGATTCCATTCTCAGGTTCTAGGATGCTCCATGAATTTAGTTTTAAAACGGTGTTGTCTTGCAGCAATACATGTGACATGGTTTGAGTTTCAAAATCGCTTTTAGAAACTACAATATGTTTGTCCTTCCCTGAAACAATAGACATAATAGGATCTGTGAGCACTTCTTTTAAGGACTCAATTGTTAAAAATATATGAAAAAATGAATACTTCCATATTGGAAGTTTAAGAACAGAATTTGCGATTAGAAGACTCAAATCCTCCCTCTCATTTGGTTTTAATTCCTTTCTAAGTGTTTTATATTTTGAACGTAATGCTGTCTTTTTCACTCTATGATTTTTGTTGAAATGTAAAAAGATATCTCAGGGATGTCTATTTCTTTCAATATAAGTTATGATAGCTTGTGCAATATTTTTTTTAGAAGCCCCTTCAATTCCTTCAAGTCCAGGAGTCGAATTGATTTCTAGGATCAAAGGGCCGCGATTTGATTGCAAAATATCGACTCCACAAATTGGCAATTTCAATTTCCGTGATGCTTTTAAAGCTAGCTTGCTTTCTTCATCACTGAGTTTGTGATACGAATAGGTGCCTCCTCGGTGAAGATTAGATCTAAATTCTCCTTTTTTCCCTTGACGTTTCATAGCGCCCACAACCTGATTATCTACAATTAATGCGCGTAAGTCACTGCCATTAGCCTCGGAAATATATTCCTGAACTAGTGCTCTTGCCTCCAATCCGTTAAAAGCTTCTAGAACAGACTCAGCAGTATTTTTAGTTTCAGCCAATACGACACCAATCCCTTGTGTGCCTTCTAGTAATTTGATGACCACAGGAGTACCTCCCACATGAGTAATCAATTCTTCGACATCGAAAGAATAATTGGTAAATACAGTTTTTGGCATGTCGACGCCCGCCTTGGAAAGGTGTTGAAAGCTTCTTAATTTATCTCTGGAGCGGATAATAGCATCTGAAGAAACGGTCGAAAACACATTCATCATTTCAAACTGTCTGACCACCGCACACCCATAATAGGTCACCGAAGCTCCAATACGAGGAATAATGGCATCCACATCATCCAGACGCCTGTCATTATAAAAAACAGTTGGCTTTTCTTTTTCAATAATTAAATCGCAATTCAAAGGGTTAATTACTTCAATGCAATGATTTCGACGTTCAGCTTCCTCTACAAGTCTTTGCGTGGAGTACAACTCTTTATTTCGCGATAATATTACAATATTCATGATATTGGACGGGTTATTCCTTCGCAAGATACTAAAAATGCAAATTCAATTTTTACAATCGTTGGAATTAATTATCTTTGAATTAATGAGTCATTCTAATGTTGAACTTCAATTAAAAACCTTACCCAATACGCCTGGCGTCTATCAGTTTTATGATGCTTCAGGCCACGTCATATATGTTGGTAAGGCCAAAAATTTAAGAAACAGGGTTCGCTCTTATTTTAATAAAGTTCATGAGTACGGTAAGACAAATGTACTAGTAAAAAAAATTGTAGAGATTAAGCACATCGTTGTTGAGACAGAAACTGACGCTTTGTTGCTAGAAAATAATCTTATTAAAAAATACCAACCTAGGTATAATGTGCTCTTGAAAGATGATAAATCCTACCCTTGGATTTGTATTAAAAAAGAACCCTTTCCAAGAGTATTCCAAACCCGTCGTATGATTAAAGATGGGTCTGAATACTTTGGACCTTATACCAGTATTAAAACAGTTTATACACTTTTAGACCTTATCAAAGGGTTGTTCCCACTTCGTACATGTAAATATGACTTGTCTAAGGATAAGATTCACAATCAGAAATATAAAGTATGTTTAGAATACCATTTAGGAAACTGTAAAGGCGCTTGTGAAGCCAAAGAAGCAGAGGCGACTTATTTAGAAAATATTACTACGATACGTGAAATATTGAAAGGAAATTTTAAAAACTCAATTTCTATTTTTAAATCTCAAATGAAAACCTATGCTCAAAACTTAGAGTTTGAGGCGGCACAATCCTTGAAAGAAAAATTGCTAATTCTTGAAAATTATCAAGCAAAATCTACTATTGTCAATCCAAAGATTAGTAATGTGGATGTGTTTTCAATCGTGAGTGATGAAAGTTATGCATATGTTAATTTCTTACAACTTTCTTATGGTGCGATCATACGCTCACATACGATGGAGCTAAAAAAGAAACTTCAGGAAAGCGATCAAACGCTTTTAGAACTTGCTATTACTGAAATGCGGCAACGTTTTGCACTTGATTCTAAAGATATTTATGTTCCTTTTCAAGTAAATTTAGGAGCAGATTTTAGAATTACCGTGCCTAAAGTTGGAGATAAAAAACAGCTCATAGATCTTTCATTACGGAATGCGAAGTACCAGCGTTTAGAACAGTTAAAGCAAGTCAAAATCACAGACCCTGACCGTCATGTAGAGCGGATCATGTCACAAATGAAATCAGATTTGAGGCTCACAGAAGCCCCAACACATATTGAATGTTTTGACAACTCAAATATCCAGGGAACTCACCCCGTTGCAGCTTGTGTTGTTTTTAAAAATGGAAAACCGAGCAAAAAAGAATACCGTCACTTTAATATTAAAACTGTCGAAGGCCCCGACGATTATGCATCCATGACCGAGGTAGTTTTCCGACGCTACAAGCGTTTGCTTGATGAAAAACAACCCTTACCACAGTTGATCATTATTGATGGAGGTAAAGGACAGCTCTCAGCCGCTTTAAAAAGTTTAGACGATCTAGAACTTCGTGGGAAGATTGCAATTATTGGAATTGCAAAACGTTTAGAAGAATTATTTTATCCAAATGATCCAATTCCCTTATATTTAGACAAAAAAAGCGAAACTCTAAAAATTATTCAGCAACTTAGAAATGAAGCACATCGATTTGGAATTGAACACCATAGAAATAAACGGAGCAAAACGGCTTTAAATTCAGAGTTGGAGTCTATTACAGGGATTGGTGATAAAACAATTTTAGAATTATTAAAAAACTTTAAGTCTGCTCAACGCGTTTCTTTTGCAACCTTAGACGAATTAGAGCAAGTAGTTGGAGTATCGAAGTCCCAAATTATTTATAACTATTATAAAAACAAACCCCATGCGTAACCTATCAATCCTATTTTTTATTTTCTTTTTTTATTTAGGCTTCTCACAGGAGTCTCAACTAGATAATCCAAAAGTTGGGTTAGTCCTTAGCGGGGGAGGCGCTAAGGGTTTGGCACATATTGGAGTTTTGAAGACCTTAGATAGTTTAGGAGTTCGGGTCGATTATATAGCAGGAACTAGTATGGGAGCTGTTGTCGGAGGCTTGTATGCTTCTGGATATTCTGGAAAGCAGTTAGATTCAATCGTGAGAGCCACTAATTTTGATTGGCTGATTAGTGATGAAGTTCCTAGAGAATCGAAAACTTTTTATGAACGGAAAAACGCCGAAAAATACACCTTATCGCTTCCATTTGACAATTTTAAGATTCATTTACCTTCTTCAATATCAAGGGGGCAAAACGTATTAAATTTACTCTCTAAATTAACGTTACATGTGAGTGGGGTAGAAGATTTTAGCAAGCTGCCCATCCCTTTTTATTGTGTTGCAACAGATATACTTACTGGCGAAGAAATTATTTTAGATCGTGGAAATCTCGCCCAAGCAATCGCTGCAAGTAGTGCTCTCCCAACTCTTTTTCAACCACAAATAATGGGCGATAAATTATTGATGGATGGTGGAATTGTTGACAACTATCCTATTTTAGGATTGAAATCCAAAGATTTAGATTTCATTATTGGCGTTGATGTACAAAGTAAGTTACTTAAAACGGAAGAATTAGAATCTGTATCCAATATTTTGATTCAAATTAACAATTTTCGAGCTGCTAAAGAAATGAAAGGAAAACCTGAACTCACCGATGTATATATTAAGCCTGATGTCAAAAAATATTCAGTGGTTGATTTCAAAGATAGTTTTGAAATCGTTCAAGAAGGCCGTAAAGAAACCAATAAATACTTAGATCAATTGCAATCTATAGTAGACGCTCAAAACATCACGAAAACTGAACAAAAAGTTCCTAATTTTAAAAAAATTAAAATTAATGATATTTCAATTTCAGGGCTAAAAAAATACACCTCCTCTTACATCAGAGGGAAACTTAGATTTCGATCTGGAGAAACTATTAGTTTTGAAGACTTTGGGAAAGGTGTGAATAATTTAGTAGCCACTAATAATTTTGATAGCTTCTTGTATAAATTTTCTCCAGATGGTGAAGGATATATTTTTAGTGCGAAAGTTACAGAAGCAAAAAACACAACCTTCATTAAGTTTGGAGTGCACTATGATCAGTTATACAAGAGTGCAGCCCTTTTAAATTTAACTAAAAAACAATTGCTTCTCAAAAATGATGTATTATCCTTAGACTTCATTTTGGGCGATAATACTCGTTATAATTTTGATTATTATATTGACAAGGGGTTTTATTGGAGTGTGGGGGTGAACTCCAAATATATAGGGTTTAAGAACAAAACAAGACCCTTAAGCCTGGTAAATGATGAGAGATTTATAGGTATAGACAAAATTCAGGTTTCCTTCAAAGAATTTACTCACCAGCTATTCGTAGAAACTCTGATTAAAAAAGACTTAGCCGTTAAAATTGGAGTGGAATTAAAGGACTTAAATATTAGTACCGAAGACAGTATTTTTTTAACCGTATTTGAGAGTCCAGAATACAAATTTATTGATGGAAAGTTCTTTAGTCTTTTTGGATCTCTAAAAATTGATACTATCGACAATAAGTTTTTTCCAACAAGCGGATTCCTATTTGAAGGGAGTTCCAAATTTTATTTTGGATCTTCAGAATTAAAAGAGGATTTTAATGAATTATCAGTTTTTAAATCTAAAATCTCAAAAGCTTTTAAAATCGTAGATAAGCTCTCTGTAAACGTGAGCACTGAAGGGGGGGTTATTGTTGGTAACAGCGATATTGAGTTGCTTCATTTTGGACTAGGGGGATATGGTTCTAATTACTTTAATAACTTCTCTAGTTTTTATGGATACGATTATTTTTCGTTAAGTGGGAATAGTTATATAAAGGTAGATTCGACATTCGATTATGAGTTTATAAAAAACCATCATTTTAATTTTTCAGCTAATTTCGCAAACATTGGACACGATATTTTTTTAAGCAGTAATTGGTTTGAAAACCCTTCGTATGGAGGCTATTCAATTGGCTATGGATTCGAAACAATTCTCGGGCCTATCGAATTAAAGTACAACTGGTCTGCAGAGTCAAATGAGTCTGGTTTTTATGTCAATGTTGGCTACTGGTTCTAAACTTCCAAATTGCGAATTAATTTCATACTTAAAAAATTATTTAAGACTTAAGAGGTATTCATTTTATAGTTTGGAATAATAATTGCAAATTTGTAGTAAAGATTAAAACTCCTTGAGATAATTATCGGTAATTCATTTTCATGAAAAAATTAATAACATTTTTCCTTTTATTTATAAGTTTTCAGTTTTTGGGAGCTCAAGAAGTCTCTTCTTTTCGGGCAGGCGAATGGCTCCGATTTAAACTTAGCTATAGTGGATGGGTAAAAGCAGGCAATGCAACTCTTGAAATTTCTGAGGGTACTTATCAGGACAGGCCCGTGTATAAAGTAATCGGGAAAGGGTGGACTACAGGCGCAATTAAATGGTTTTTTAATGTAAAAGATCATTATGAAAGTCATTTTGATAAAGTAACAGGTCAGCCTTATAAGTTTGTTAGAAATATAGACGAAGGCGGTTATACAAAAAATAGAATTGTAAATTTTGACTATTTGCGAAATAAGGCTCTCATAAATGATTTGAAGGAAAATACAAAATCAACGATTGATATTGACCCTAACATCAAAGACCTAGTTTCGGCTTATTATTATTTGAGAGATCGTTACGATACCGAAAGCATTCAAGAAGGGGACGTTTTAGAACTAAATATATTTTTTGATAGTGAAGTATTTTTATTTAAACTAAAATATTTAGGTCGAGATACCATTAATACAAAGTTTGGAAAAATCAAATGCATTAAATTCAGACCTTATGTGATGGCTGGTCGCGTCTTTAAAGAAGAAGAAAGCTTAACTTTATGGGTAACAGCTGACAAGAACAAAGTACCAATGAGAATAAAAGCAGATTTACGCGTGGGCTCTTTAAGGGCCGATTTAGACGCACTAAAAGGACTTAAACACCCCTTTGAAATAGAATTATAACAAGCGATGACAAAAAAACCAACAACCGAAGAATTATTAAGCCTCCTTGATGATAAATACCATGCGATAGATCAAGATCGTGAAGTACATTTAGAAGGGTTATTACATAGTAATTCTATAACCTATTGGGACTACATTCATACAGATGCGTTGTTAGGCCTTCAAATCCAGCGAACAACTCTGCCAGATGAAATGGTATTTATTGGCTATCATCAAATCAATGAGTTAATTTTTAAGATGATTCTTTGGGAAATAAAACAAGTTGCTGATACGTCTTCATTGGAAGTTGATTTTTTTCAAGATAAACTCATGAGAATCAGCCGATATTTTGATATGCTAACCACTTCCTTTAATATTATGAGAGAAGGGATGGACATCGCCCAGTACAATAAATTCAGACACACTCTGACCCCCGCTAGTGGGTTTCAAAGTGCACAATACCGTAAAATTGAGTTCGCTTCAACCGAGCTTATTAATCTCATAGATATCCGTTTTCGTTCCAATATAGATAGAGAGACACCTTTTGAGCATGCCTTTGAGCACTTGTATTGGCAAGCTGCTGGAAAAGATTACAAAACAGGTCGCAAATCTCCCTTATTGTTAAACTTTGAAAACCGTTACAAAGAAGAGTTTATCACCTTTATGAAAGTTTACAACACCAAAAACATATGGACACGATTTAAAGAACTTTCGGTTGAAAGTCAAAAAGATAAAAGCTTGGTTGAAGCCATGCGTCATTACGACTATACAGTGAATGTTACTTGGGTGATGGCACATTACAATGCTGCCAAACACTATATTTTAGGAAAAGAAGGCGATGGAGAAGCAACCGGAGGAAGCGATTGGCAAAAATATATGCACCCAAAATACCAAAAAAGAATATTTTTTCCAGAACTTTGGAGCCAAGAAGAAAAAGACAATTGGGGACATGGAATCGATTAAGTATAAAAAGTATTTTAATATAAAATTTTTCTTTTCTGGATTTGTAATGATTTTGTTTTACGTCCTAGTTGTTAAAAGCTGTTCAGAAGACGTGCTTACGCAAGAAAATAAAATTGAAGTTCTTCAACAAGATAATTACAAATTTGGCTACAACTTATCAAATTATCAGGTCATCAATGACACTGTTAGGAAAGGTGATAGCTTTGGAGTACTGCTCGAAAAACATCAGTTATTTTATCCAAAAATCCATCATATTGCTGAAAAAACAAAAGAAGTTTTTGATGTCCGTCGATTGAGAATTGGAAAACCCTACACGGTATTGTTTTCGAAAGAAGCTGCTAAGACCCCATTAGTTTTTATCTATCAACTCAACAAAGTCGAATATCTAGTAGTTGAGTTTTGTGATTCAATTGTATCCAGTATCGAAAGAAAGCCTGTTAAAATCATTGAAAAAGAAACCTTTGGATTTATCGAAAATACACTTTCTGAAACCATGGAAGATCAAGGGCTTCCCACTCAGTTGATTTACGATATGTCAGATGATATTTATGCTTGGACCATCGATTTTTCAAGACTTCAAAAAGGAGACAACTTTAAAGTAATTTATAACCAACGCTTTGTAGACGACTCTGTATATGCAGGGATAGAAAGTATCAAGGCTGCATTTTTTGAGCACAAAGGAGAATCGTTTTATGCCTTTAATTATCTAAACGAAGAATCGAAAAACAGCACCGACTATTTTGATGAAAGTGCTAAAAGTCTTCGTAAAGCTTTCCTAAAAGCACCATTGCAGTTCAGTCGTATTTCCTCAAGATACAATTTGAAACGAAGAATTGCCTATTACGGAAATCGTGTCAAACCTCACAAAGGAACTGATTTTGCAGCTCCAATTGGGACCCCTATACTAGCAACGGCCAATGGAACTGTTATTGAGTCGAGGCGAAAAGGAGGGAACGGAAACTATGTGAAAATTAGACATAATGCAACTTATAGCACCCAATACTTACATATGAGTAAGCGCCTAGTAAAGGTCGGAGACTATGTTAAACAAGGCGATGTGATTGGAAAAGTAGGCATGACTGGAAATACGGGTGGTCCTCACGTATGCTATCGTTTTTGGAAAAACGGCAAACAAGTAGATCCTTTCCGCCAAAAATTACCAGATGCTAAAGCATTACCAGCACATTTAAAATCTAGCTTTGAGGAATTTATAGCACCTCTTAAGCAACAACTCGACTCAATAAATTAACTCTATTATATTTAAAATTATCTAATGGCATTACAATCAATAAATCCAACCCAAACAAAAACATGGGCAAAATTAAAAGTTCACTTTGAATCAATCAAGGATGCACATATGAAATCATGGTTTGCTGAAAATCCAGATCGTGCGAATGAATTCACAATAAACTGGGAGGATTTTTATGTAGATTTTTCAAAAAACAGAATCAATTCTGAAACCATGCTTCTTTTTAAAGAATTGGCGGAAGAACTTCAACTGAAGGATGCCATTTCAAAATATTTTGAAGGGGATGTCATCAATCATACCGAAGGAAGAGCTGTGCTTCATACGGCGCTAAGAGCCCCTAAAGATGCCAATGTTCTGGTAGATGGTGAGAATGTAATCCCTGAGATTCACGCTGCAAAAGCCTTCATAAAAAACTTTTCGGAAGCCATTATTCAGGGTTCTAAAAAAGGATTTACCAACAAGCCATTCACCGATATTGTAAATATAGGAATTGGAGGCTCTGATTTAGGACCAGCCATGGTTGTAGATTCTTTGGCTTTTTATAGCAATCACCTTACGCCTCATTTTGTGAGTAATGTGGATGGCGACCATGTCAACGAAGTTTTAAAGAAACTCAATCCAGAAACCACCCTTTTTGTGATTGTATCTAAAACATTCACGACTCAAGAAACCCTTTCCAATGCAAATACCATTAGAGAATGGTTTTTAAAACATGCGACTCAAGAAGATGTCGCAAAGCATTTTGTAGCCGTTTCTACAAATACTGCCAAAGTACAAGCCTTTGGAATTGAAGCTTCCAATATTTTTCCCATGTGGGATTGGGTAGGAGGACGTTTTTCGCTTTGGAGTGCTGTAGGATTAAGCATTAGCCTGGCTGTTGGATACGATCACTTTGAAGCACTTTTAGAAGGAGCTCATAAAATGGATACGCATTTTAAAGAAGAAGAATTTGAAAATAATATTCCTACTGTTTTAGCCTTTTTAAGCATTTGGTATAACAATTTTTTCAAAGCAGAAAGCGAAGCCGTTATCCCTTATACGCAGTATTTGAATCAATTTGCAACTTACCTCCAGCAAGCCATTATGGAAAGTAATGGAAAAAGTATTGACCGATCTGGGAAGCAAGTAGAGTACCAAACAGGGAATTTGGTTTGGGGTGAACCCGGTACCAATTCACAACATGCCTTTTTTCAATTGATTCACCAAGGGACAAAACTGATCCCTGCAGATTTCATTGGATTTACAAAGTCCTTACATGGAAATAAGGACCATCAAGACAAGCTTATTTCCAACTTTTTTGCACAAACAGAAGCCCTTTTAAATGGAAAAACAGAAGATGAGGTACAAGCAGAAGGTACATCATCAGGGATCGTTCCTTTTAAAATATTTAAAGGCAATAAACCCACCAATACCATTTTTATTAAGCAATTAACTCCTGAGAGCTTAGGAAAATTAATCGCGATGTATGAACACAAAATATTTGTCCAAGGTGTGGTTTGGAATGTGTTTAGTTACGACCAATTTGGGGTTGAGTTAGGCAAACAATTAGCGACTAAAATCCTAGATGAAATCAATACAGCTGCATTCACAAAACATGATGCGTCCACAGTAAATCTTCTAAATCATTATAAGAAAAACAGCTAAGTATATAGATAAAGCTTTATTAACAAATAGGCCTGCATTGTTAATAATAAGATAATCGCTTCTATCTTATATTGTTTACTTTTGTTTAACAAACCAATACTAATTATTAAACAATTTAAACATGAAAAAGATTAAACAACTTTTATCTTTTGCCTTGATGGTATGTACCTTGTCAGTTGCTGCGCAAAGCACAATTACAGGTATTGTTATCGATGGTGGACAGCAAGTTCCTTTACCGGGAGCTACTATTGTAGAGAAAGGAACGTCCAATGGCGTATCTTCTGATTTCGATGGAAACTTTACAATTACTTCTTCAAGTTCAACAGGAGAGATTACGATTTCTTATGTTGGCTATGTAACAACTACAATTTCTTTTTCAGGCAGTATGGACCTTGGTTCAGTTTCGCTAGAAGCCAGTGAATTAGGCTTAGAAGAAGTTCAGCTTTTTGCATCTGTGGCAGTGGACAGAAAAACTCCTGTAGCGGTTTCTACCATTAAAGCGGCCGATATTGAGCTTAAACTTGGAACTCAAGAATTCCCAGAAATTTTAAAATCAACTCCAGGAGTTTATGCTACCAAAACAGGTGGTGGATATGGAGATGGACGTATAAACTTACGAGGATTCAGCTCTGAAAATGTAGGGGTTCTTATCAATGGAATTCCAGTGAATGACATGGAAAACGGAAGACTTTATTGGTCTAACTGGGCTGGTTTAGGAGATGTAACTAGTTCCATGCAAGTACAAAGAGGTTTAGGAGCTTCAAGAGTTGCTGTGCCGTCTATTGGTGGAACAATCAACATTGTAACTAAAACAACAGATGTTGAAGCTGGTGGATCTGTAAGAATGGGAACGGCAAATGACGGTTACCAAAAATATGGAATGACCTACTCAACGGGATTAATGGATAATGGTTTTGCAGCGACTGTATCACTTGCGAAAATCTTTGGAGATGGGTATGTAGACGGAACCGAATTTGATGGGTTCAATTACTTCGTAAACTTGTCTAAGCAAATAAATGAAAATCATAAACTTTCATTCACCGCTTTTGGAGCAAAACAAACGCATGGGCAACGTTACAACCGTCGTACCATCGCTCAAAACAGAGCTACAGAACAAGGTGGAAAACGATTTAACCCAGACTGGGGTATTAGAAATGGGGAAGTTGAACACTTGTCTTATAACTTTTACCACAAACCACAAATATCTTTAAACCACTACTGGGACGTTAATGACAACACATCAGTATCAACAGCATTATACGCTTCATTTGGAAACGGTGGAGGAAGAAGACAACGTGGGTCTAAATTTTATGATGATAACTACCGTTTAGGAGATGTAGATCAACCAATTAATTTTGATCAAATTGCACAAGAAAATAAGGACAGAGGCGCCCTTGGTTCTTCAGATATCTTTGCATCTTCTAGAAATTCACATAACTGGTACGGATTATTATCAACTTTAAAAACAAACCTTTCTGATGATTTAGTACTTTCAGGGGGTATTGATGCACGTTACTATGTCGGGTCGCACTGGTATGAAGTTGCAGATCTACTAGGAGGTCAGTTCTATATTAACGAAAGTGATGATGAAAACACATTTGGACAAGCTTTAAAAGTGGGCGACCGTTTTAACAAAGATTACGACGGTAAAGTTGTGAGAAGCGGACTTTTTGCTCAAGCAGAATACTCACCAAGTACAGATTTATCAATTTTTGTTGCAACTGCAGTTTCTAACACAACATACAGCAAAGAAGAATTTATGTATTATGCTCCTAACGATCCAGCACGTGAATCAGATAATGTTGATTTTCTTGGATATAGCATCAAAGGAGGCGCAAACTACAACATAGACGATACTAACAATGTATTTGTGAATATTGGATACTTCTCAAAAGCACCTTTCTTAGATGGGAATGTTTTCCAAAGCGACAGCTCAACAGCTTTCAATGAAGAAGCTTTAAATGAAAAAGTATTTAGTGCAGAACTTGGATATGGAGTAAGAGGTGATAAATTTTCAGCAAACGTGAATGTTTATTACACCACTTGGATTGACAAATCCTTAACTGGAAGTGTCTTTGATCCAGACAATCAAGGAGAACGTATCAATTATAACATAGCAGGTCTTGATGCATTACATACAGGGGTTGAAGTTGATTTTGTATACCGTGCTACGGATGCAATTACCTTAACAGGGATGGCTTCTTTAGGAAACTGGAATTGGAAAAATGACGCCAGTGGTAGCTTATTTGATGAAGGGGGACAACTGATTGAATCCATCAACGTATATGCAAAAGATTTAAAAGTATCGGATGCTGCACAAACCACTTTTGCTTTAGGATCTAAATTTCAATTGATGGAAAAAACATCACTTTATGTAGACTATAACTATGCAGGAGATTTATATGCAAGTTATAGAATTACTGATAGAAATGATGAAACTAACAGATCCGATTCATGGAAGATGCCAGCATTTGGACTATTGGATATGGGCTTAAATCATGGCTTTAATTTTGGTCAGTTTGACGCATCACTTTCAGCAAGAATGAACAATGTTTTAAATACAGAATATATTTCAGATGCTCGTGACGGTGCTGGCTCAACAGCTCAAACAGCTGGAGTTTACTACGGAGCAGGAAGAACATTCAGTCTTGGATTAAAAATTAATTTCTAAAAAATAAGAAAATGAAAAATATATTTTATTTACTAACTCTCTCGGTGTTTGTGTTTACATCATGTAATCCGAACGAAGACATCAATGCAGAGATTGATGCACAAGACAACCCTATTGTAGGCAACGCTACATATACCTTCACAGATGAAGATTATGAAGCTTTAGAATTAGGCTTTGGTAATTTTTCATCGGTAGATGATGCCAAAACAATGATAGCTCCTTACTTACAGACAATTGCACCTTTTCAGTATTGGGGTAATGGATCTTCGGTAACGGTAAATTATGACCTTTTTGTAGGTTCAGCCGAAGGTGTAAGCGATTACACTTTTGCTGATTCATATGAATTCACAAGTGCAGATTACGCTGCAACAGGAAGTGATGCTTTTGGGTTTTACCCGAATGTAAATCCTAATGATGAGATTCCAGCAATCCTTGATGCACAAATCATGGATGCATCTGAAGGGCAAATTGTATTGGTTGAGTATGATCAATACATCGACACACCCGACGTTGGTTTAACTAACTTTTATCAAGCCACATTCCCAGCAGATTTTGATGATTTCGAGCTTATTGATGCTTCTGGAGATCTCGATGCTTGGACAACAGGATCAAGTAATGTTCAAGGTTCTGGTTATGATGGAAGTGCTCAAGCCAATGAAGAATGGTTGATTTCTCCAGAAATTGACTTATCCGGAGCATCAGATTTGTTATTCCAAATCACACAAGAAATTGACCTTTTTGGTGCCGACGTCTCTTTATTTGATATTTTAATTGCTACCGATTACAATACAGGTGGAGACGTTGCAACTGCAAATTGGACGGCATTGAGCTTTGATAAAACAATTTTCGGGAATATGACGACCTCCGAAGATTTTGATTTTTCTGACTATGATGGAGAAACAGTTCATATAGCACTTAAATACAGCTCTACAGATTCAGCATCTCCAAGATGGAGAGTTCAAAACTTTGCGGTAAAAGCAATTGGTGTTTCTGGAGACGCAGTAAACTACGGGACTTATTATATGTATTCTGGTGGTTCTTGGGAATTAGCAGAAAATGTGTATTATTTAAGTTCTGCTGATTTTGATTCTATGGGTGAAGGTTCTGGAGAACCAGGAAGATTTGATAACTTCTCAAGTTCAGTTTCTCCAAACAATTACCTTCCTGCGTTTTTAGCGATCAACTTCCCTTACGGACAGGAAGAAGAAGAACTCATCGTAACATACGCTTATTACTCAAGTTCAAGTGGAGCACAAGTAAGAGGAAACCTATATACTTTTACAGATGGCGCATGGATGGCACACCAGTCTACTATTTCAACATCTCTTCAGTTTGGTCATGATGGAACGCAATGGGTACCAGATAATACAATCCGATATACCTTAGTTGATGCAGATTATGATGTAGTGGCGAGTACGCTTTTAACCTCTCCAGGTTTTGAAGATGCTGCAGGTAATTTAGATAACTACGGAAACTTTAATAGAACAGGCGGAGGCACTAGTTGGAGTGATGAAATGATGATCACTGCGATGGGCGTTGTGTTAGATAACATAGACCCAGCTGCCGCAGACGGTCAAAAATACATTACAACATATAATATTTATGACGGTTCTAGTGGAACGGAAGAGCGCTCTCTTATCAAAGAAGCGGGTGTTTGGATTGAAAACTAAATCCAAATAAAACACCATCAAAACCCTCACTTAGTGAGGGTTTTTTTATGCCTAAAATTCTCGTACTTTTGTAGAAACTTATAAACCACACACCATGATCAAAACAATACATTCCTATTGGGCTTACTTAGTACTTCTGGTACTTTTATTAGCCGTCTTTAAATCTGTTACCGGTTACTTCGGGAAAAAGGACTACGATGCCAAAGCATTTCGAGTTTCACTATTTACATTGATCGTTTCTCACATTCAATTGCTAATTGGATTGCTGTTGAATTTCACTTCAGAGCGTTTTGGATTGTGGAGTGATCTCGGGGTAGGAGAGGTTATGAAAAATGCGAACATTCGCTTGTACCTTGTAGAACATCCAACCATTAATATTTTAGCCGTTGCATTGATTACGATTGGTTATTCTAAGCATAAGAAAAAATTAATTTCGGGACCTAAATACAAAACCATCGCGATTTTTTATACCATCGCCCTCATTTTGATTCTATCCCGAATTCCATGGGATGTATGGCCTAACTAGCGCTTATAAAAAAAAGCAGCCAAATGGCTGCTTTTTTTTATGAATTTATGTAAATAGAATAATTACTTCACTTCTTTAATAACATGTACATATACCGGAAAGTGATCGCTGTAACCCCCTGTGAAACCTCCATATGAAAAGCTTCTGAATGGATACCCTTTATAGCGTCCTTTTTTACTGATAAGGAATTGCTTGTTAAAAATACCCGCCTTATAAAATCTAAAGGACGAGAAGTCTTCTTCTAACAACGGTTGAGTCACTAAAATTTGATCAAACAAACTCCAAGCATCTCTGTATGCATTGGATCCTAATCCATCCTTAAAAAAACCTTCCATTGGGTTGTACAATCCTTTGAGCCCAACCGATTCCTTGTTCTTTTTGGATTTAAGTACTTTTTTAAAACTTGCGTTTGTAGGGTTGTCATTAAAATCGCCCATGGTGAATATTTTGGCATAGGGATCATTGGCTTGCAACGAATCAATCAACCGCTTGTTAAGGGTTGCAGCTGCCACACGTTTCGATCGGCTTTTGGCTTCACCGCCACTTCTCGAAGGCCAGTGATTTACAATCAAATGAATCAGATCGCCTTCTAGATAACCACTGACTAATAATTGATCTCTTGTATGATCGGGTTTATCTCTCTTTACATCAAATAGCTTTAATTCATGGGCGCTTGTGCTGATAGGAACAAACAATGCTTTCTGATACATGAGAGCCACATCAATACTTCTCTCATCAGGGGATTCAAAGTGTACAATTCCGTAATCTTTAGAAATCAAAGCGGGATCGTTGGCTAAATCTTCTACAACGTTTCGGTTTTCTACTTCACAAATTCCGATAATGGCAGGGGTGTTTTTGGAAACGTCCTCTCCAATTTGGGCAATGACACTTGCCATGTTCTTCACTTTTTTATTGTAGACCTCTTGACGGTTAAACTTCAGTTCCATAATTGGACTTCTCTCGTCAAATTTATTGGGGTCATTGATGGTGTCAAAAAGGTTTTCTACATTATAAAATGCAATGGTGTGGACTTTAAATTTTCGTTTGTTTTGCGCTTGCATGGAAACACTAAACAATACAGTTATAAAAAATGTAAAAAAATAAATTTTAAAATTCTCTTGATAAGATTCTTGCATCATAAAATGTTGTGTATAATTATTTTACCCAAAAGTATAAATTTAAAAATCAATAATGTAAATTTGTTGGACAATATTGTAAATTTATTAACTAACAAATTCAAAAACCAAAATGAAAAAAAATAGTATTATTTTTTTGATCGGTTTATTAACGTTCTGTACCACTTATGCACAACAAACTGTTGTTGAGGGAAGTGTAAAGGATTTAACTTCAAACCAAGCTTTGGCGGAAGTTACGGTTACCTTTGAAGGATTGTTATTAAGCACACAAACAGATGCCTCAGGGGTGTTTTTGTTTTCTTTTGATGTACCATTAGGAGAGCAAGTATTGACCTTGACCAAAGACGGTTACAGAGTTGCGCGCTATCCAATTGTTGTAAATGAAGGAGAGACTTTAAACATTCAAGACATGATGATGTCTTTAGATGAGTCTGATGACGATTTGTTTACCATTACACTGTCAGACGATGAACTCAATGACGATACGAGTGGTGCAGATAACATTTCTGGATTATTGTCCTCTTCTCAAGATGTATTTCAACGTGCGGCAGCTTTTGAATTCAGCTCTTCATTTTTTAGAGTTCGTGGACTTAATACAGACAACGGAAATGTGTTGATGAACGGAATTGAAATGAATAAAGTATATAACGGTAGACCACAATGGAGCAACTGGGGAGGTTTGAACGACGTCCTTAGAAACCAAGAGTTAACCACAGGGTTGGCACCGTCCTCATATAATTTTGGAGGTATTTTAGGAACGACCAACATTAACCTAAGAGCGTCTGAATACCGAAGTGGCTCACGTGTTACTTACTCCTCTTCAAACCGAAGTTACACTAACAGAGTTATGGCAACCCATGCTTCTGGAATGGTCAAAGGGGGCTGGTCTTACGCATTTTCTCTAGGAAGACGTTGGGGTAATGAAGGCTTTCAAGATGGAACATTTTACGATGCCAATTCATTTTTTGTTTCTGTAGAAAAGAAAATTAACGATAAGCATAGCTTAAATTTCACAGGATTTTATACACCAAATAGACGTGGAAAATCATCTCCAAATACGCAAGAAGTATATGATTTAAAAGATATTAAGTACAACGAATATTGGGGCTACCATGATGGCGAAAAACGCAACTCGCGTATTAGGCGTATCGCAGAACCAGTATTAATGCTGAACCATTATTGGGATGTTACAGATAAAACAAGTTTAAACACCAATGTTGCTTACCAATTTGGAGAACTTGGAAATAGCCGTTTGGATTATGCCGGGGGTGCCAATCCAAGTCCAGCATATTACCAAGGATTGCCAAGTTACTTTTTGGCTGATAATGATGGACCGGATTTAGCGGGGGCCTATGATGCCTACCAAAATTTCACAGAAGGGGGACAATTGGATTGGAACCGTCTGTACGATGCCAACGTTACGAATAATATTACGGGAGACTATGCGGCTTATGTGCTCTATGAAGACCGTAGCGACGACACACAATTCACGATGAATACCATCATCAATTCAGATGTTTCTGAAAACGTGACCTTGAATGCTTCCGTCAATTACAAACGTTTAAAGTCGCATAATTTTGCAGAAATCATTGACATGTTAGGAAGCAATACAGGCTATTTGAATGTAGATTCTTTTGATCAATTTCAGTTTGACTTGCAAAATCCAAACCAAGTTGTTGGCGAAGGCGACACTTTTCGATATAACTACAACTTAGACGCGAATATACTTAGCATGTTTGCTCAAGCACAGTTTAAATATAATAAGGTCGATTTTTTCTTAGCGGTAAACAATACCAAAACAATCTACCAAAGGGAAGGCTTGTACCAAAGTGAGGTATATGCAGACAACTCTTTTGGTAAAGGAGATAAAGTTGAATTTACGGGCATTGGTGCCAAAGGTGGATTCACCTATAAGTTTTCTGGAAAACATTTATTAGTTGCTAATGGAGGTTATTTAACAAAAGCACCGACCATCCGAAATACCTTTTCCAATTCTAGAGACAACCACGCCATAGTTGGGGATCAATCTGGCTTTGGAATTACAGAAGAAAAAATAACCTCTTTTGATTTGAATTATGTTTACAGATCTCCGATAGTTAAAGCACGATTGACAGGGTATTTTACTAAGATGCAAGATGCAAATGAAGTGTCGTTTTACTATGCCGATGGAATTAGTGGCGTTGATTCAGGTACGGCCTTTGTTCAAGAAATTCTTGAAGGGATCGATAAAAAACATCTAGGGGTTGAATTTGGGATTGAAGCCCAAGTAACTCCAACCATCAAATTAACGGGAGTTGCTTCGGTAGGTCAATACACCTACGACAATAATCCAAACTTATTATTATCGTCTAGTGACTTTATTGATGGATTAGATTTTGGAGAAGCCAATTTAAAAGACTATAAAATTGCTGGCGGACCACAACGTGCATTTTCTTTAGGATTTGAATACCGCGATCCTAATTACTGGTGGTTTGGGACCACGGCAAACTTTATGTCTAATGCCTATGTGGATGTAACTCCCTTAACACGTACTGAGAATTTTTATCTAGATACGGATGGATTTCCATTTCCAGATTACGATCCAACGCTTGCCAAAGAGTTACTAAAACAAGAAAAATTTGATTCTTATATGGTATGGAATGCCGTCGGAGGGAAATCTTGGAAAATTGGCGATAAGTACATCAGTCTGTTTGTAAGTCTTAACAACATTCTCAACACCGAATTTAAAACTGGTGGATTTGAGCAAGGAAGAAATGCTAACTATCAATCTCTGAAAGAAGACGTAAATGCCCCAAAACGACGTTTTGGACCTAAATACTGGTTTGGACGTGGGACGACTTATTTCATGAACCTTAATCTTAGATTCTAATAACACAAAAAATTAAATATTAATATATCATATTATGAAAACAATAAATTTTAAAAACTATCTATTAGCAATCTTAGCTTGTGTTGCTATTGTGTCTTGTGTACAAGACGACGATTTTTCGGTTCCAGAAAGTGTAGGAACAGAAGAAAATAAAGCACTTACTGAACTTCTTTCAGGTGGTGTCAACCTAGTCTCGATTTCTGAATTGAAAGCAATGTACGATTCGGATCCAAATGGAGATGGTGATAATGACGACGCGATGCCTTTTCGAGTGGATACTGATATCGTCGTTAAAGGTTATGTAACGTCTTCAGACTTAACAGGAAACTTCTATAAAGAAGTGTACTTACAAGACAGCCCAGATAACCCAACCGATGCCATTAAAGTTATTCTAAGCCAAGTAGATTCTTATAATAGATTTAATAAAGGCCGTGAGGTCTATATTAAATTATACCCAACATATTCAGATGGTGCTACAGGTGGATTGTATATTGGAGAAGAACGTACAGGAAATGAAGTGATTACTATTGGAGGTGGTACTGAAACGGATCAATATGGAACCACAGTAACAAGTTTATCCCAAAATCAAATGAATGCAACAATGTTGAGGTCTGAAATCACTGAAGAGATTGTACCCTTGAATGTTCAGTTTTCTCAAATATCTAGTGTTCATATTGGGATGTTTGTACAAATTGACAATGTGGAGTTTGAAGATAATTTGGATGGACTTCGTTATTTTGACCCTTCTGAGGATTACGATACACAACGAACGCTACAGTCCTGTGCTGGGTTTAGTTATTCTAATATGAATATTGAAACGAGCTCATTTTCCAATTTTAAAAATGAGTTATTGCCTGTCGGTAATGGATCTATTGGAGGAATTGTTGTTAAAACTTATGATGGAAGTAGTTTAGTTTTGGCATTAAACACAACTGACGATGTAGTTTTCAATGGGGAACGTTGTGAATTATTAAATGTTGAAGATTTTAATATTCTTTTTGAGGAAGACTTTGAAGCGTATTCAAATTTTGATCAGATTTCTGGCGATTGGACCAATTACATTGAAGAAGGAACCAGAGATTGGATTGCAAGAACGACAACTGATACTGGCAATCCTGGAAGTAGAATTGCTCAAATCAGTGCCTATAATTCTGGTGATATAAGCACGGTTTCATGGTTAATTACACCTGGAATTGATTTAGATGCTCAGGAATTTGAATTCTTTGACTTTGAGTCCTCAAATAGTTATAGTGATGGTAGTGAATTAGAATTGTTGATTTCTATAGACTGGGACGGAACAGATGCAGGAGTGTCATCCGCTACTTGGACATCACTTCCAGGTACAATTGTTCCTGATGATACTTATTACAAAGATTGGATCTACTCTGGATTAGTTGATTTAAGCCCGTATTCTGGAACTGCTCACATCGCTTTCAAATACATTGCCAATTCAGGTAATACCGGAACCTATGAAATTGATAATGTTAAAGTATTAGTTCAAAACTAACTATAATACTTATCTATAAATTTTAAAAAAAACCTGTGATCATATCACAGGTTTTTTTTCTATATTGGCAGTTATGAATTATTTCAATCAACTCTATCTAACCGTTTTTAATCGATTTAAAGGCCGTTACAAACAAAAGGCTAACAGCATAGCATTGTTCTATACTTCGGTACTACAAATCGCGCTTTTGTTTCTGGGTGGGGTGTTCTTTATTAAGTTTCTAGAACAAATGAAGGTCGTGGTCATGTCCAGTTCCAATACATGGATTCTCTTTGTGTTGACAGCGGTATTTATCCACTTTAAAAATTGGGTGAATTACAGCGGTCGCAAACGCCGAGTGTTAAATGCTAAATTGTCCAACAAAAAAGACTTGGGCTATTCTACGTTTGTTCTTGTTGTAATGCCTATCGCTATTATTGCTTTATCCGTTTTGTTTTTTATGGCTGTTTAAATAAAAAAAGCCCCGCAAATGCGAGGCTGTTTCTATATTAAAAAGTGTTTTAGTTCTTACTGATCATTTGGATTTCCTTCCAAGATAAAGAACTCAGAACGTCTGTTTAGTTGGTGTTCGTCTTCTGTACAGTTTCCACCACAATCCACATTCGGAGTTGTTTCTCCTTTGCCTGTCCCAGTAATTCTACTGACATCAATGCCTTTAGAAATCACATACTGAGCAGTAGTTTTAGCACGTCTGTCTGATAAGGATAAGTTATAAGAAGCCGATCCACGAGAATCGGTGTGCGATTCTGCAGCGATTACGATGGATTCGTATTTAATCATCAATTGCACCAATTTATCCAATTCAAAAGCGGCTTGAGCCGTAATGTTCGATTTATCAAAATCAAAGTAAATAGGATTTAAAATGACTTTGTTAGCAAGAATAATTTCCTCTATTGGAGTGAGGAGAAGTTCAGCGGAAACTTCTTCTTCACTAGTTCCAGCAACGGTTGTCATATCACTTTCGTAATCGACTTTAGATCCCGTTAGTATAGTATTTACATCACATTCAATGATGTATTCAACGATGCCTTGTGCGTTTGATACTTTCGTTCCAAAAACAGTGCCTTCAGCATCTTTAATATCTACGGACGCACCTTCTAATATCAAACCTGTTTCGCGGTCTTTTACCGTAACAGTCATTAACACATCGCAAATAGGTTGTAGTTTTTTGATGGCATAAATATCATCACTTCCTTTTCCGCCTTCTCTGTTAGAAGAGACAAACCCTTCTTCAGTTTCTTCATTGATGCTAAATGCGAAATCATCAGCATTTCCGTTCACAGGAATTCCTATATTTCGAACAGGCCCTACTTTTCCATCCACTACTTTTGCAAAAAACACATCCATTCCCCCAAGTCCTAAATGACCATTTGAAGAAAAATAGAGTGTGTTACTCGAACTGATAAACGGAAACATTTCTTGTCCCTCCGTATTTAGTTTTTGTCCCATATTTGTAGCTTCACCAACAGATCCGTCTGCATCAATAGGGGCACTGTAGATATCAAATTGTCCGTAACCACCTGTTTTGTCCGAAGCAAAATATAAGGTACTGCCGTCTGCACTTACTGCTGGGTTTTTAACAGAGTAGCTATCTCCATTTAAAGATAATGGTTCTGCTTCTGACCATTGCCCCTCTTGCTTGACACTCTTATAAAGGTTCAATACACTGATTTTGTATTTAGTCAAAGAATCTCTTTCAAACACTTTTTCGTAATAACTTTCACGAGAAAAATACATCGTATTACCATCTGGAGAAAAGCTTACGGTTCCTTCGTGGTATTTTGTATTTATGTTTTCTTCGATAATTGCAGGCGTCTGAAATGCACCCTCACTATCTACCGATGCGGTATAGATATCTAAAAAAGGCTCTTCATTCCATCCGTATGTTTTACGATTGCTGTTTCTAGCTGAAGTGATGTACAGTTTTCCATCTTGAAGGGTCCCTCCAAAATCAGAAACTTCCGAGTTGATCGGTAAATTTTGAACATTAAACTTTTTGCCTTTCTCTAAAATTTTAGGCAAATAATTTGGGTTGGCTCTATAGGCAGTAGATCTCTGATCTGCTGGACGCATGGAAGCAAATCTTTCTAACTGTGCGTTTGATTCTTCATACTTCCCATTAGCTTTTAACATTTGAGAGTAGTTATAAATCATCTCAGGGTTTGAAGAAGTTTCCAATGCTTTTGCGTACCACTTTTCAGCTTCAACAGTTTTGAACACATTGTAATAGCATTCGGCAAGTTGGCCATAAATGTAAGCATCAGCGTCACCATCAGTTGCTAGTTTCAAGTAGTCTTCAGCGGCTTCTACAAATTGAAATTTGTTAAAATGCTTATCTGCTTTTTTTGTGGCATTACTTTGAGCAGTTAAGCAAAAGCTACTCATTAGGGTGATAATAAAAATGGATATAATATTTTTCATAATGTAATTATTAACTTAGATTAGAAATAACGTGGAGATCTTGAAACTTTGGTTGAAAAATTAAGATCAAAATTAATAAAGATCTCATGAGACGAACTGGTAACAATATCCAAATCCGATTGAATCGCATCATATGCATATCCAATTCTAAGATTGTTTGCTACCTGAAAATTAATCATACCACTAAAGGAGTCTTCCAATCGATAACCCACTCCAATTTCTACAACATCATACATAAATACATTTGCATTTATATCGTAACTCATAGGAGCATCAAATGCATACTTTATGAGGGTGTGGGGCTTTAATTTAAAGTTTTCAGACAAATCAAATACATAGCCTGCTGCTGCAAAAAAGTGCTCCGATTCCGAACCAATCTTTGTTCCGTTGGCATCTAAATGAACGCCATTGAGAATGTTTGGGATCGACATAGAAATATAGTATTTACTAGGCTTATAAAAATATATACCTGCCCCAACATTTGGCGTTGTTTCGTTGATAGCATTAGCAAAAAATGGATCTCCCATGTCTACAAGCGAGATTTGATTTTCTGCAATACTTATGTCATGAAATGTAAACCCTCCTTTTACACCAAAGGCTAATTTGGTTACGGTTCCTACTGGAATCGTGTAAGAGAAATCGACATATGCATTGGTTTCCTTTACAGGGCCAATTTGATCAGATATTATAGACAACCCTAAGCCCACACTTTTCCCAACTGGGGAATGGATGTTAAACGTAAAAGTTTCTGGTCCTCCATCGAGTCCAACCCATTGGCTGCGATACAACGCTCCAACCGCTAAGCCTTCTGTTGATCCTGTATAAGCTGGATTGATAATATTCATATTGTACATATACTGTGTGTATTGTGGATCTTGCTGTGCATTCACCTGAAAGGCACACAGTATTGTAAATAAAATTATTACTAAATTTTTCATTATTGTTTGTTATTATATTGGTTAGTAATTTAGGTATATCCAGCTTGTTATTGGTTTTTTTCCAGAATTAAATTGAATCACATAGAAATATGTTCCAACTGGTAACAAGTCGTTAGAGCTTGAATCCCCAGAACTCGCATCTTGCCCACACCATTGGTTGGTGTAATCATTCAATTCAAAGACTTTTACTCCATATCTGTTGTAGATTTCTGCTTTGACAATATCATCAGACGCTTCAAGATGATCTAAAACAAGGCAGTCATTCATCCCATCGCCATTTGGAGATAGTCCTTGAGGGATATCTACACAATTAGCATTCATAAATCCAGCAACTTCAATGATTGTCGATGTTTCACATGTTGTGATAGGATCCACAACGACTACTTCTACAGGTCCAAGTTCTTGACCAGCTGTATGTATGTAGCTATAATCAGGCCCTGATTGAACCTCCGTTCCACCAATATACCAGAAATATTCAAGATCACTACTTAAAAGATCTGCATTTAAAACATTTACAGTGAGTTCTACATCTTCATTTTCACATTTTGTGAAGACAGTATTGTCTTCAAGTTCTGGAGTGACACCAGTAACCAAAGTAATGGTCGTTTCACCAAAACAGTCTCTTTCATCTATTACAGTGACAAAAAACTCGCCAACTTGATCTGAACCTGAGGGAACTAAATAAGTATTATCAGGACCCGCTTGTACATCCACACCATTATAGGTCCAATAATACGTTAACGAATCTGGAACATCTGAATTTGAAACATTCACTTCCAAAACACTGTCTTGACCTGAACAACTATAAACGATGCTTTCAGTTGGGATCGGTTCTGGACTTGGATTAATACCTACTTCCACATCATCTGTTATGGTAGCTGTTCCACCAATACAAAGGCTGTAAGTAATTGCTGCGGTATATACAGTTGTTTCAGTAGGTGCTACCGTTATGGTTTCACCAGTTCCTACAGATGTTTCTCCGTCAAACCATTCAATTGTGAAATCAGGGTCTCCTAATGAAGGTGTAAATCTCCAAAATTCATCTGTTGTATCCCAAACACCTGTGTTTCTTCCTGGAGGCGTAAATGCCTCCGTTCCTGGAATGTTTTGAACTCCAACAACAGCATTGCCACCATTCCAAGAGCTACAAGTTGGTTTGTTGTAAATATTAACATCAATTGCGTTAGAGGATTCATAAAGAATAATTTGTGAACTAGACTTAAGATCATTACAAGAACCTCCGAAATGACACACTTCTGAATAGTTTACTACAAATTGTCTTGAAGGTGTAGCACCTAAAACAACATAATTAATGTCTCCACAAACCGAAGGATCTATATCATGTCCCACTCCAAATATGTTTGCTTCTGATAAAGTCGAATTTGAAGCATTTGGTAAAGTGTCATCAGAGCCTAAAAAATATCCGTTTCCTTGTCTTGCATTTTCTAATTCGAAAGAGAGTACGCCGTTGGATCCTATTAAAATCTGACTGTAAGTATCTCCAAAGAAACAAAACTCAAACCCGAGATCAATAACGTCAGACCATGTATCGTCAATATTCAAACTTGTTGGAGTTCCACCCGTCAGTACCGGCATTGGACATCCTTGTTGTAAATTGACTTCATATGAGGAAGTATCTTGTCCTAAAAGATGGTAAGTAGCTGTTAGGTTCGTGCTAGTTCCTTCACAAAATGTAGTGTCTTCACCCGCATATATAATAGAACACTCGTTTGGTGGTGGTGGACATAAAAAGGTTAAGGCTCCACTATTAACCTCACAAGAGTCATCATCGGAGTTTATGGCATTGATTATAACATTGACACCTGCAGTATAAGGGCCAAAAGTATATACACCCGTGCTAGTCACCGTTTGTTCCTCACTTGCCAAGTTGTCTGAAATAACTACCGATGTTGCAGTCCCTAAATCAGAAACATCCACATCAATATAGAAATCTTGACTTACTGCACAGTCCCCTAAGACAACAAAATCAACTGTTTGAGTAATACAAGATTTACAACTAACATCAAAATCCCAAGGGGTGTAGAAAGTACTTCCATCACAATTGCCACTTCCATCAGACTCTACCTCTATATACATGGATGTTGAGGTCGATTCAATAACCAGACCTTCTAAATCATCCAAATCGTTCGTATTGTTGTTAAACAACACCGTCCCTGAGTTATCAAGTCCGTCGTATATAGTAATGTCATCATAAAAGCCTTCTATAGTACCCGCATTAAAAGTCATTGTTAAAGGATAGCCAGTTGTAGAGGTGAATACCCAAAACATGGTTTCATTACTTGTATAACAATAGTTTATGTTAACAGGAGCTCCCGATGCACAGTCCACAGTATAATTTGTTTGTTGAGTAGTTGTAAAGGTTACAGGGCCAACCCATGTAGAAAAACCATCTTCAGTACCACAATCTGCACGTACATAGGCATCATAGGTAGTTTCAAAATCCAGTCCTGTAAATTGTGTTGACGTCTCTGTTGCAGCAGTCCCATTTTCAGTTGGCGCAGGATCACCTGTAGGAACGATGATGTATTCCCAAGTGCTATTTCCGGTTCCTGCAGTCCAATCAAAATCAGCTGTACTTCCAGAAATATTAGAAA
>JABHDE010000015.1 GCA_018673215.1 Formosa sp.
CGTAGAATCTACGGGAGAAGCACACGTAACAGCTTCTTTTAATAACATTATCATCTCATTAACTAATGAAAAAGGCGACGTGATCTCATGGTCATCAGCTGGAAAAATGGGTTTTAGAGGTTCTAAAAAGAACACACCTTATGCAGCTCAATTAGCAGCAGAGGACGCTTCTGGACCTGCAAAAGAAGCAGGTCTTAAAAAAGTGAAAGTGTACGTTAAAGGACCAGGTAATGGTAGAGAGTCAGCAATACGTTCTTTACACAACAGCGGAATTGAAGTTACTGAAATCATTGATGTAACTCCTACGCCTCACAACGGTTGTAGACCTCCAAAACGAAGAAGAGTTTAAATTTATTTAATAGTATAATCGAGAGATCAACGACTGTCGAAGGATAAGCTTAAGACCTTAATTCACAATCACTCTCAAAAACAAAACAAAATGGCAAGATATACTGGTCCTAAAACAAAAATCGCCCGTAAGTTTGGCGTAGCAATCTTCGGAGAAGACAAGTCTTTTGAAAAAAGAAACTACCCTCCAGGACAACATGGTAACAACAGACGCCGTGGTAAAAAGTCTGAATATGCAATCCAGTTGATGGAAAAGCAAAAAGCTAAGTACACCTATGGTGTATTAGAAAAGCAATTTAGAAACATGTTTAAAAAAGCAACAGCTTCTCGTGGGATTACTGGTGAAGTTCTTTTGCAATTATGTGAATCTAGATTAGATAATGTAGTCTTTAGAATGGGATTGTCTCGTTCAAGAAGTGGCGCTAGACAATTAGTCTCACACAGACACATTACTGTAAACGGTGGAATCGTAAACATTCCTTCTTACTCTTTGAAAGCAGGGGATGTCGTTGCTGTAAGAGAAAAATCTAAATCATTAGAAACTATTGAGTCTGCTTTATCAAACTCTTCAGCAGTTTATGAGTGGATTACTTGGAATAACGACACAAAATCGGGAACCTATGTTTCTGTTCCAGCTCGAATTCAAATACCAGAACAAATCAACGAACAATTTATCGTTGAGCTTTACTCAAAATAATACATTAACCATATTGGTATTTAGCCAAAGGATTTATTAGTGATCTTCAAACTTATAAATCGCGCAACTAATTAACAATTAAAACGAAGACAATTATGGCAATATTAAATTTTCAGAAACCCGACAAAGTAATCATGATTGACTCTACTGATTTCGAAGGTAAATTCGAATTCAGACCTTTAGAGCCAGGATACGGATTAACAGTCGGAAATGCTTTACGTAGAGTGTTATTATCTTCATTAGAAGGTTTTGCAATTACTTCAGTTAAAATTGAAAGTGTAGAACATGAGTTCTCTACAATTCCTGGAGTGGTTGAAGACGTTACAGAAATCATTCTTAACTTGAAACAAGTACGTTTCAAAAGACAAATTGATGAAGTAGATAACGAATCTGTTTCAATATCGATTTCTGGTCAAGACAAGATCACTGCTGGCGATTTTCAGAAATTTATTTCTGGATTCCAAGTTTTAAATTCAGATTTAGTTATCTGTAATCTAGATCCTAAAGTCACCATCAACATGGAATTGACTTTAGAAAAAGGACGTGGATATGTACCTGCTGAAGAAAATAAAAAATCAGCTGCTGCTGTAGGAACAATCTTCACGGATTCTATCTACACACCAATCAAAAATGTTAAATACAGTGTCGAGAATTTTAGAGTAGAGCAAAAAACAGATTACGAAAAGTTAGTTTTCGAAATCCAGACAGACGGTTCTATCAACCCTCAAGATGCTTTAACACAAGCAGCTAAAATATTAATCCACCACTTTATGTTATTCTCCGATGAGCGTATTACTTTAGAAGCGGATGAGATTGCACAAACTGAAACTTATGATGAAGAGTCACTTCACATGCGTCAGTTGCTCAAAACGAAGTTAATTGATATGGATCTTTCAGTCCGTGCACTTAATTGTTTGAAAGCTGCTGAAGTGGATACTCTAGGAGATCTAGTTTCTTTCAACAAAAACGATTTAATGAAGTTTAGAAACTTTGGTAAAAAATCATTAACTGAACTCGAAGAGTTGGTAAATGTTAAAGGCCTTAGCTTTGGTATGGATTTAAGCAAATACAAATTAGATAAAGATTAATTACTTTATAATTTGCGCCTCGTAAATGAGTTGATGCAAGATAAAGTTTAAATAAAATGTCATGAGACACGGAAAAAAAATAAATCATTTAGGTAGAAAAACAGCGCACAGAAAGTCTATGTTAGCAAACATGGCGTGTTCTTTAATTGAACACAAGCGTATCAATACTACTGTAGCAAAAGCAAAAGCTTTAAAACAATTCATAGAGCCTTTAATAACAAAGTCTAAAGAAGACACTACCCACAACAGACGTATTGTATTCAGTAGATTAAGACAAAAGGAATCGATCAGTGAATTATTTGGAGCCGTTGCAACTAAAGTTGGTGACCGCCCAGGAGGATATACTCGAATTATCAAACTAGGAAATCGTCTTGGTGATAACGCAGACATGGCAATGATTGAATTAGTAGATTTCAACGAAATTTACAATGCTGACAAACAGCCTAAGAAAAAGACCACTCGTAGAAGTCGTAGAGGAGGCGCTGCAAAACCTGTAGCTGCTGTTGAGACACCTGCAACTTCAGAAGAAGAATAAATGTTAATAATCATTTGAAATTTAAAGGATAAACTTTTTTAGTTTATCCTTTTTTTTATGCAATTTTGCATAAGTTTACAAGACTTAAAAAATAATGAAATACAAAACACGAAAAAAAGCCGTTTTACTTCTTGCAGACGGAACAATTTTTTATGGCAAAGCTATAGGCAAGGAAGGCACTGCATTTGGAGAAGTTTGCTTTAATACAGGAATGACTGGCTACCAAGAAATTTTTACCGACCCCTCATATTTTGGACAATTAATGGTTACTACCAATCCCCATATTGGAAATTACGGAGTGAATCAATCTGAAATGGAATCGGACTCAATAAAGATTTCAGGTCTCATTTGTAAAAATTTTAGTTACAATTATTCTCGAGTTGATGCGAGTGGATCGCTTTTTGATTTTTTAGATGCACACGATTTATTTGCAATTTCCGATGTGGACACAAGAGCACTTGTGAGCTATATTCGCGAAAATGGAGCGATGAATGCCGTTATCTCTACCGAAGTGGATGATATTGATGGACTCAAAGAACAACTTGCTGACTTTCCACAAATGGAAGGTCTGGAGTTAGCCTCTAAAGTTTCGACCAAAGAACCTTACTTTTTTGGAGATGAAAATGCGACCTATAAAATCGCAACCCTTGACATTGGTGTTAAAAAGAATATATTACGCAATTTTGCTAAACGCGATGTCTATATAAAAGTATTTCCATTCAACTCAACCTTTGAAGAATAGAGCGCATGGAATCCTGATGGTTATTTCTTATCAAATGGCCCTGGCGATCCAGAACCCCTAGTAGAAGCACAAGCTTTAGCAAAAACCATTATCGAAAAAAACTTACCCTTATTTGGAATCTGTTTAGGACACCAAGTGATAGCTTTGGCAAATGGTGTTTCTACCTACAAAATGCACAATGGACACAGAGGAATCAATCATCCAGTCAAAAACCTTGTTACTGGTAAAGGAGAAATTACCTCTCAAAATCATGGTTTTGCGGTGAATAGAGAAGAAGCTGAAGCTCACAAAGATTTAGAAGTAACACATCTACACCTGAACGATGATACTGTTGCAGGAATTGCAATGAAGTCCAAAAACTGCTTTTCTGTACAATACCACCCAGAAGCCAGTCCTGGTCCTCACGACTCTTCTTATTTGTTTGATCAGTTCATACAAAATTTAAAATAAAACTTTGATTACAAGGCATTAACTATTAGAGTTGATGCCTTTTTTAACTACTAAAACGTTTTAGCTAATAATTCACATAAATCCACTTGAGAATAATTCTAAAAAAATTCATTTTCGTAAATTAGCAATCTATAATTAACTTAAAAACAAGACTATGAGTATCATAATAAACATTCATGCACGTCAAATATTAGACTCTAGGGGAAATCCTACTGTAGAAGTTGATGTGACCACTGAAAACGGATTTGTTGGAAGAGCAGCAGTACCTTCTGGTGCATCTACTGGAGAGCATGAAGCGGTTGAGTTGCGCGATGGCGGTTCAGCTTATATGGGTAAAGGCGTTTTAAAGGCGGTTGACAATGTGAATGCAATTATAGCTCAAGAATTATTGGGTGTTTCTGTATTTGAACAAAATCTAATTGATCAAACGATGATTGATTTAGATGGAACACCAAATAAATCAAAATTAGGTGCCAACGCCATTCTTGGTGTGTCCCTAGCAGCTGCCAAAGCAGCTGCGGCTGAACTTGGAACTCCATTATACCGTTATGTTGGCGGAGTAAGCGCCAATACCTTACCGGTCCCAATGATGAATATCATCAATGGTGGGTCACACAGTGATGCACCGATTGCGTTTCAAGAATTTATGGTGATGCCCGTAAAAGCTAAAAACTTTACACATGCCATGCAAATGGGGACTGAAATTTTTCACAACCTTAAAAAAGTATTACACGACAGAGGTTTGAGTACCGCTGTTGGTGACGAAGGTGGTTTTGCGCCAAACTTAGAAGGCGGAACAGAAGATGCTTTAGAAACGATCGCTAAAGCAGTAAAAAATGCAGGCTATGCTTTAGGGGATGATGTCATGATTGCTTTGGATTGTGCAGCAGCAGAATTTTATGTAGATGGTCATTACGACTATACCAAATTTGAAGGAGCTAAAGGACAAAAACGTACAAGTCAAGAACAAGCAGATTACTTGGCGGAATTAGCGGCAAACTACCCAATTATATCAATTGAAGATGGAATGGATGAAAATGACTGGGAAGGATGGAAATACCTTACAGACAAAATAGGCGATAAAGTTCAACTAGTTGGTGATGATTTATTTGTAACCAATGTAGAACGCCTTTCTAGAGGAATTGAAAACAACATCGCCAATTCAATCTTGATTAAAGTAAATCAAATCGGAACACTTACCGAAACAATTGCAGCAGTGAACATGGCACACAATGCTGGATTTACATCTGTCATGTCGCACCGTTCTGGTGAAACCGAAGACAATACCATTGCCGATCTAGCAGTGGCCTTAAATACAGGTCAAATTAAAACAGGTTCTGCCTCACGAAGTGATCGAATGGCAAAATACAACCAACTGCTTCGTATTGAGGAAGAACTAGGTGAAACCGCTTATTTCCCTCAAGAAAAAGCGTTTAAAATAAAATAAATAGTTCACTTACAAATAGATAAAAAGGCTGCCCGAAAAGGCAGTCTTTTTTTTGATTCATTTATGGTAATAAAACACATTAATAATTGTATTTTTTGGTAATATTTATCAAGTCACAATAATAGAAAGACTTTCCTTCTTAGCCTCTTCAATAAAACATTTTTTTTTTGTAAATTCGCTACTCGTTATACAAGAATAAACAATATACCTCAAAAAATGTCAAAAAAAGCAATTTTAGAAATTAATGGTCAAAAACATGAACTCCCTACATTTACGGGGTCTGAAAATGAAGTCGCTATTGATATTAGCTCTTTAAGAGCAGTGACTAAAGGAGTTACTACCATTGATCCGGGTTTTAAAAACACAGGTTCTTGCGTGAGTGAGATCACATTCTTAGATGGAGAAAAAGGAATCCTTAGATACAGAGGTTATTCGATTGAAGAATTGGCAGAAAAAGCTGATTTTTTAGAAGTGGCTTACCTTTTAATTTTTGGGGAATTACCAACCAAAGAAACTTTAGATAAATTTCATTCCGATATCAAATCCGAATCTGTTGTAGACGATGATATCAGAAAAATTATTGATGCCTTCCCAAAATCGGCACACCCAATGGGAGTGTTGTCATCTTTGACCAGTGCCCTTACAGCTTTTAATCCATCATCTGTGAATGTAGATTCTCAAGAAGATATGTATAATTCTGTGGTACGTATTTTAGGGAAGTTCCCTGTTTTAGTAGCATGGGCCATGCGTAAAAAACAAGGGCTGCCATTAGATTATGGAGACAACTCTTTGGGCTATGTAGAAAACGTTCTTAAAATGATGTTCAAACAACCTAACGAAGAATATGTTCAAAATAAAATATTAGTAAAGGCCTTAAATAAATTACTCATCCTTCATGCAGATCATGAGCAAAACTGTTCGACCTCTACGGTTCGAATTGTTGGATCATCCCATGCAGGTTTATTTGCTTCCATATCGGCAGGAATTTCGGCGCTATGGGGTCCACTTCACGGAGGTGCTAACCAGGCAGTCTTAGAAATGTTGGAAGCTATTAAAGAAGATGGTGGAGATACTAAAAAATACATGGCTAAAGCCAAAGACAAAAGCGATCCTTTTAGATTAATGGGCTTTGGACATAGAGTTTATAAGAATTTTGACCCAAGAGCTAAAATTATCAAAGTCACTGCCGATGAAGTATTAGGAGATTTAGGAGTCGAAGACCCTATTTTAGACATTGCTAAAGGACTTGAAAAAGAAGCCTTAACAGATGCTTATTTTGTAGATCGAAAATTATATCCAAATGTCGATTTTTACTCTGGAATCATTTACAGAGCGATGGGAATACCTGTGGAAATGTTTACAGTAATGTTTGCTCTAGGACGTCTCCCTGGTTGGATTGGACAATGGAGAGAAATGCGTTTACGCAAAGAACCAATTGGTCGCCCACGTCAAATTTATACAGGAAGTACCTTTCGTCCCTTTAAGTCTGTAGCCAAGTAAACCTTGTTAAAGGATTATATCAAATGCTGAAACTTCATGTAAATAACGAGTATGCGCGTTTGAAAGCGGTTCTTTTTGGAACAGCACAAAGCAACGGCCCTATACCTTCTGCAGAGAATTGTTATGACCCCAGTAGTTTGTCTCATGTGTTATCAGGAACCTATCCGGCGGAGGTAGATATGCAACGCGAAATGTCGGCTGTAATGGCTGTATTTGAAAAATATGAGGTCGAAGTTTTTCGCCCAACTGTTATTGAAAATTGCAATCAAATATTTGCACGTGATATTGCCTTTGTGATCGATGATAAATTTATTAAATCCAATATCCTCCCCAATCGCGCGGAAGAATATCATGCGTTGAGAACACTTCTTGAGAAAATTGACCCCGAAGACCTTATAGAACTGCCAGAGCAGTGCCATGTCGAAGGAGGGGATGTAATTTTGTGTAATGATTATATTTTTATTGGACTGTATACAGGAAGTGATTATTCTGATTACATTACCGCCCGAACAAATACTCAGGCGGCGGAAGCAATTCAGAAATTATTCCCACTCAAAACGGTCAAAACCTTTGAACTTCGCAAATCAAATTCAAACCCACTTGAAAATGCGCTGCATTTAGATTGTTGTTTTCAACCTTTAGGTAACGGAAAAGCCTTGATCCATGATCAAGGGTTTTTAGATGCATCGGATTTTGAGTGGTTGCTTAAATTCTTTGGTAAAGACAATGTTTTTGTAGCAACTCAACAAGAAATGTCCAAAATGTATTGCAACGTATTTTCAATTTCAGAAGACGTTGTGATATCCGAACAAAATTTCACACGCCTAAATACTTGGCTTGTTGCTCAAGGATTTACAGTTGAAGAAGTGCCTTATGCCGAAATATCAAAACAAGGAGGTTTGCTACGTTGTTCAACCCTTCCTTTAAACAGAAACTAAAATGTCACAAATTACCAATACAGTTCTCATGATTCGTCCTGTACAATTTCGTATGAACGAACAAACAGCGGTGAATAATTTTTATCAAAAAACTTCAGATAACACCCTTCCTGAAACCGTCAATTCAAAGGCTGTGAAAGAGTTTGATGGCATGGTTAAAAAACTTAAAAAAGCAGGAATCAATGTGATTGTCGTCGAAGACACTAAAGACTTTGACACGCCCGATTCAATTTTCCCAAATAACTGGATTTCGTTTCATCAAAATGGGACCATTGGATTGTATCCTATGTTTGCCAAAAACCGCCGCCTTGAACGTAAGGATTCAATTTTAGAAGCTGTAGAATCGGAAGGCTTTGAGATAAAAACAGTCGTTGATTATACGGAAGCAGAAGCAGAAGGTTTTTTTCTGGAAGGAACCGGTAGTATTTTGTTGGATCGCGAAAATCAAAAAGCCTATTGTGCCATTTCTGCAAGAGCAGATGAAGAATTATTTATTGAGTTTTGTGAAGATTTTGAATATACACCCGTAGTATTTTCGGCCTATCAAACAGTCAATGACAAGCGTGAACTTATATACCATACAAATGTTATGATGTGTTTAGGAAACACCTTTGCAGTGGTTTGTTTGGCTAGTATTGATGATAAAAATGAGCGTAAAAACCTAATTAAACATTTGCACCAAGACGGAAAAAAAGTCATTGAAATATCAGAAGACCAAGTCAATAATTTTGCAGGGAATATGCTGCAGCTCAAGGGTGCCGACGATACTAGCTATTTGGTAATGAGTCAATCAGCTCTTAATTCGTTACGACCGGCTCAAGTCCAGTTGTTAGAAGCCCACGCAACCATTATATCAAGTTCTTTAGAGACGATTGAAGCTTGTGGTGGTGGTAGCGCACGTTGCATGATGGCTGAAGTATTTTTGCCTAAAACAGCTTCTAATTAGGATTAAAAATAATGTATCTTTGTGACTGAAATCAGATAGACAATGACACTTCAGGAATCCTTATCAAACCATATAAAACAAGCGTTTGTAACACTCTACAATACCCCTCTAGAAACGGTTGAATTTCAATCCACCCGTAAAGATTTTGAGGGCGATATCACTGTTGTTACCTTTTCAATGCTGCGAACCCTAAAAATGAACCCTGTTGATTTGGGTAAAGACTTAGGAGAATATCTTTGTGAACATGTCAATGATGTTGTTCGTTTTAATGTAGTCAAAGGCTTTTTGAATCTAGTGCTTTCAGACACCTATTTTATGGAGTTCTTTCAAACTGTGCATGGGAATCCTAGCTTTGGTTTTGTAACCCCTTCAGCAGGTAAGGCCATGATGGTTGAATATTCATCTCCCAACACCAATAAGCCCTTGCATTTAGGACACATTCGAAACAATCTTTTAGGGTATAGTGTCGCCGAGATTTTGAAAGCTTCAGGAAAAAAGGTTTATAAAACACAAATTATCAACGACCGTGGAATTCATATTTGTAAAAGTATGGTTGCATGGCTTCGATATGGCAATAATGAAACCCCAGAATCCACAGGATTGAAAGGGGACAAGTTGGTCGGAAATTACTATGTGAAATTTGATCAGGTTTATAAGGAGGAAATCAAAGATTTAGAATCAAAAGGCTTATCCACTGACGAGGCAAAAGCACAAGCTCCCATCTTGATAGAAGCACAAGAAATGCTTTTAAAATGGGAAGCGGGCGATGGAGCAGTTGTATCACTTTGGGAGCAAATGAATAGCTGGGTCTATGCAGGATTTGAAGTCACTTATAAATCACTTGGTGTCAATTTTGACAGCTATTATTACGAGAGTAAAACTTATTTATTAGGAAAGTCGTTTATAAAAGAAGGGCTTCAAAGTGGGGTGTTTATTAAAAAAGAAGACGGTTCGGTTTGGTGTGATTTGACTCCCGACGGATTGGATGAAAAAATAGTTTTAAGAGCCGATGGAACAGCGGTTTATATGACTCAAGATATCGGAACAGCCATCCAACGTTTAAAAGATTTTCCTGATGTTGGAGGTATGGTTTATACCGTTGGAAATGAACAAGATTACCATTTCAAAGTCTTGTTTTTAATCTTAAAAAAATTAGGATTTGATTGGGCTAAAAATCTGACACATTTAAGTTATGGCATGGTTGATCTGCCGAGTGGAAAGATGAAAAGCCGTGAAGGTACGGTTGTAGATGCAGACGATCTAATTGTTGAAATGGCAACGACTGCCAAAGATATCTCTCAAGAATTAGGCAAACTGGAGGGTTATTCAGAAAGCGAAAAACATGAAACCTATACAACTATCGGATTGGGAGCGTTGAAGTATTTTATACTGAAAATTGATCCAAAAAAACGGATTTTGTTTGACCCACAAGCCTCTGTTGATTTTCAGGGAAATACAGGACCGTTTATACAATATACCTATGCAAGAATTCAAGCTATTTTAAGAAAGTCGCCTGTAGAAATAAAGGGTGATATTTCTTTAGAATATGTCTTGCATGATAAAGAAAAGTCACTTCTCAAGCAATTACAAGTATTCCCAGAAGTGATCCAACAAGCAGCCGCCAATTACAGTCCAGCTTTGGTCGCAAATTACGCCTATGATTTGGTTAAAGAATTCAATTCTTTTTATCAAAATGTCTCTATTTTAGGTGCTGAAAATACTTCCGAAATTAGATTTAGAGTGCAGCTTTCTCAAGCGGTTGCCACGACCATCAAAAATGCGTTTAGTCTTTTAGGGATCAACGTGCCTGAGCGGATGTAATTTTTGGTTTTATGGTTGATGCTTTACAAGATTTTATTCCTCCTGCTGCTTTTGTCCAAGTAACAAAATTATTGTCACAAGATACCTTAGTGGTAAAAATCAAGAAAGAGCGTAAAACACGCCATGGAGATTACCGACGTTTAGCAAATGGAAAACACCAAATCACGGTTAACTCCAATTTAAATAAGTATCGATTTTTAATTACTTTAATTCATGAAATTGCTCACTTTGAAGCGTATAAAGCTTATGGGAAAATGATCAGGCCACATGGATTTGAGTGGAAATCTATCTTTCAGCGCCTCATGCTGCCCTTTATACGACCTGAAGTTTTCCCAAATGATATATTGCCTCTTTTGGCACTTCATTTCAAAAACCCAAAAGCAAGCAGCGATTCAGACCCTGTTTTAGCCTTGAGACTCAAACAATACGATACTCCTAACGGAAAAACATTTATCTTTGAAGCGCCTGAAGGAGCTGTCTTTCGATTGTATAATGGGAAATTGTTTCGGAAAGGTCCTAAACGTCGCACACGCTTTGAATGTACAGAATTATCTTCAGGTCGTTTGTATGTTTTTAACCCCAATGCAGAAGTTGAACTTATAAATGAATAAATGAAGATGAATAAAAATTATTATGCAATTATTATGGCTGGTGGAGTTGGTTCTCGATTTTGGCCAGTCAGTAAAGAATCGTTTCCAAAGCAATTTCATGATATGCTTGGAACGGGTCAGACACTTTTACAAAAAACCACTTCTCGTTTGGAAGGCCTCATTCCAAAAGAAAATATATTAATTTTAACCAATGAACGCTACTGTGATTTGGTGCTTGAGCAATTGCCTCATATTAATAAAAATCAAATTATTGCAGAACCTGCCATGCGAAATACCGCTCCTTGTATTTTAATGGCATCGCTAAAAATTCACAAACAAAACCCAGAGGCAGTCATGGTCGTTGCACCAAGCGATCACTGGATTGAGGATGAATCGGCATTTATTTCGAACCTTCAAAGTGCGTTTGATTTTTCTGAAAAATCTGATGTATTGATGACTCTAGGAATCCAACCCACCTTTGCAAATACCGGATATGGTTATATTGAATATGACAAAACAAACAACAGTCCTGAAAAGAAAGTACTTCAATTTAGAGAAAAACCAAATTACGAAACTGCCAAAGGCTTTTTGGAGCAAGGTAATTTTCTTTGGAATGGCGGAATTTTTATTTGGTCAACAGATAGTGTTTTGAAAGCATTTGAAACACATCAACCAAAATTATATTCACTCTTTGCGGACGGATTAAGTAATTTTAATACTGAGACCGAAGCCGCTTTTGTGTTGGAAAATTATAAGAATGCAGAAAATATTTCCGTGGATTATGCGATTATGGAACCCAGCGAAAATGTATATGTGATTCCAGCTACTTTTGATTGGAATGATTTGGGAACCTGGGGAAGTTTGTATGATAAAATTTCTGATAACTCCAAAGAAAATGCGGTAGTCAATACACGTCTATTGGCTGAAAATTCTTCGGGGAATATGGTTAAAACGGATACTAATAAAATTATAGTTTTAGATAGCTTAGATGATTTTATAGTAGTGGAAGAAAAGGAAATTTTACTTATCTTTCCAAAGAGTAAAGAACAAGATATTAAGCAACTACGCGAACGCGTGAAGAATACATTTGGAGATCAACATATTTAATTATGGATAACAATCTAAATCAAGAGTTAGAAAACGCTAAAACAGAGCAGTCTAAACAAGCAATTAAAGCGGATGCAAAAGGACTTTGGGTATCCCTTAAAACATTTATTGTAGAACTCTTGGACTTTAGGCATGATACGGATAGAGATGCGACTGTAGCGGCTATTAAGGCTGATATTCCTTTCAAAGGAGCCACCGCTTGGATTTTAATTTGTTCTATTTTTGTAGCCTCTATAGGTTTGAATGCCAATTCGACCGCAGTGGTTATCGGAGCGATGTTAATTTCACCTCTTATGGGTCCAATCCTTGGAATTGGACTGTCGATTGCTATCAATGACATTGACACCCTTCGAAAGTCGTTTGTTAATTTAGCAACGATGCTCGTCTTGAGTTTGCTGACTGCCTTTTTATTCTTTTATCTTTTTCCGTTAAGTCAAGATAATTCGGAATTATTGGGGCGAGTAAAACCAGATATTAGAGATGTTCTCATTGCATTTTTTGGTGGGCTTGCGCTTATTATTGCCAGAACAAAAAAAGGAACGGTTGCAAGTGTAATATTTGGCGTGGCAATTGCCACTGCTTTAATGCCTCCTTTGTGTACTGCAGGTTATGGTTTGTCTCAAGGGAATTTCGATTACTTTTTTGGAGCCATGTATTTGTTTACGATCAATACCATTTTTATTGCTTTGGCGACTTTTATTGTTTTAAAAATTCTACGTTTTCCAATGCTGAAGTATGCCAATTCGCAACGTCGAAAAAACATTGCACGTATTGTAACTGTATTAGCTTTGGTTGCTATGCTTCCAGCAGGTTGGACGTTTTACGATGTTTTACAAGAAACACGTTATGAAATGGATTATGTATCCTATTTAGAATCTGAAATTAATCAAAATGAAAATCTTTGGCTCCAGCGTGAGAAAATAGATACAGATACTAAAAAAATAACATTAAATTTTAACGGAGAAATCACTGAGGCAACCAAGTCGGATTTGATCAATGAGTTAAAAGGCTACAAGTACCTTCAAGACTTTAGCTTGGTGATCAATGGAAATAAGAACAGAAGTACAGATAAAATTTTAGAGCTCTATGATCTTGCTATCGATAAAATTGAAAAACGAGACAGTATCATTTCTGTACTAGAATCAAATATCGACAGTTTAAAATTAGCGATCAGTTCTCAAAAAAATGAAATGGATTCAAATGTCTTTTTAAGCCTTTCAAAAGATGCCAAAATTCAATTTTCGGATTTAGAATCCTTTGGGTATGCAAAAATGTTAGCGTCTTCAAATTTTAGAAAAGCCGATACAATTACACTAGTTAAATCTCAGTGGGATGCAAGTTTGTCTGATAGTCTTGTAGTCCTCAGAAAACAAGAGCTGAAAGTTTGGATTGAACAAGAACTCAACACAAATGATGTAGAAGTAATAAGTAATTAAAGGTTAGTGGTTTTCTAAGTACATTTTACGTACCTTTTTGAACAAATTTGAAGAATATACAAAATCTGTTACAACTTCGTTATCCGTTTTAAATATGGTTTCTTTGCTGCCTTCCCAAGCTTTCAATCCATCTTTTAGAAAGACAATATTTTCTCCAATTTCCATGACCGAATTCATGTCATGTGTGTTGATGACCGTTACTATATTATTTTCGTGGGTAATCTCTTGAATCAGATTATCAATAACAATGGCTGTTTTAGGGTCCAAGCCAGAGTTAGGTTCGTCACAAAACAAATATCTAGGATTATTTACAATGGCTCTAGCGATTGCCACCCTTTTTTGCATTCCACCCGAAGCCTCACTCGGCATTTTGTCGTGTGCATCGTATAAGTTTACACGTTTTAAAGCTGAATTCACACGGTCTCCCATCTCGCTTCGAGATTGTTTTGTAAACATTCTCAAAGGAAACATGACATTCTCAGCAATGGTTAAAGAGTCAAACAAAGCACCTCCTTGAAAGACCATCCCTATTTGCGAACGCAGTGTTCTTTTTTCATTATCGGAGAGACTTAAAAACAACTTTTCATCATACGAAATGCTGCCTTTTTCATAGTTAAAAAGTCCTAATAGACACTTTAATAGAACTGTTTTTCCAGAGCCACTTTGTCCAATGATGAGGTTAGTTTTTCCAGACTCAAAGATGGTAGAGACCCCTTTTAAGACTTTAGTTCCTCCAAATGATTTATGTAAGTTTTTGACTTCAATCATTAGCTAAGTAACATTTGAGTTAAAATATAATTTAAAAGGATGATCGATACGCTTGTCCAAACAAAAGCCGTAGTACTAGCTTTGCCGACCTCCAGTGCACCACCTTTCATGTAATAGCCGTGAAAGGAGGGTATGGTGGCCAGTAAAAATGCAAATACAAATGTTTTGATAAAAGCATAAGCCATATGAAAAGGAATAAAATCCAATTGAACTCCAGTTACATAATCTTCGAAACTTGAAAACCCACCATAGACACAAGCAGCCATTCCGCCTATTATTCCTAAAAACATAGCAATTGAAATTACAAAAGGGTATAGAAAAAGAGCGATAACTTTTGGAAATACTAAGTAGTTTACAGAGTTGATTCCCATTACTTCTAAGGCGTCAATTTGTTCGGTAACGCGCATGGTTCCGATGCTTGAAGTAATAAAAGAGCCCATTTTACCCGCCATAATCACAGAGATAAAAGTGGGTGCAAATTCTAATATTACAGATTGTCTTGTTGCAAAACCGACGAGATATTTTGGAATTAATGGGTTGTTAATATTAAGAGCCGTTTGGATGGTGACAACACCGCCTACAAAAAACGATATAAAAGCAACAATTCCAATAGAGCCGACAATTAAATCTTCGACATCCTTTAAGATTAATTGTTTCATGACAGACCATTTCGTTGGTTTGCGAAACATTTCGCCAATCATTAAAAAATAAGACCCAATATTGTGGAGGTAGTTCATGAATTTATAATTAATGCTAAAGTAAAAAAATCTAACCATTAATTTATCTTAATTAAATTGGAATCACTAAAAAAATGTATTTTTGACGTTCAACAAATCTTAATATGAAGTTTTCAAAAGTTAGTTGCCTCTTTTTGTTATTAGTTGTTCTTTCATGTAAGAATAACTCTGAACATTCAACTTCCAGTACTTTTAACAAAGGTGCTTCACAGCCAACACTCGTTGTAGGAGTCATTGTTGACCAAATGCGTTTTGATTATTTGAACCGTTTCAAAAACAAATACACGACTAATGGATTTTTAAGGTTAATCAATCAAGGTTATAGCTGTAACAACCATCATTTTAATTTCATTCCGACTTATACAGGCCCTGGTCATGCCTCAATTTTTTCTGGGGCCACTCCAAGTGTCCACGGGATCATAGGGAACAGTTGGTATGATAAAGAGTCAGGCTCGACTGTGTATTGTACGACAGATAAAGCATATAAGCCTGTTGGTGCGGCGGCAAAATATGGACAAGTATCTCCTCGCAATATGAAAGTGACAACGCTTGCCGATCAAAATAGATTGTTCACGCAAATGAAAGGAAAAACAATAGGCGTCTCTATAAAAGACCGTGGAGCCGTATTCCCGTCTGGACATACTGCCAATGGAGCGTATTGGTTTGAAGGCTTAAATGAAGGTAAATGGATGACTAGTACTTATTATATGGATACACTTCCAAAGTGGGTTCAGGATTTCAATGCATCTTCAAATATTTCATCTTATTTAAAGACATGGAATACACTTTATGACATCAATCTTTATGAGGAAAGTGGTCCTGATTTATCAAATTATGAACAAGGGTTTAAAGGGAAGTTTACAGCTGAGTTTCCTTATGATTTAAATGCATTGATGGAATTAAACGAAGGCTATGACATTATTAAAAGTACACCGTTTGGTAATACAATGATTACTGACTTTGCTTTGTCTGCGATCGAAGCTGAAAATTTGGGTGCTGATGCATATACAGATTTTTTAACTATTAGCTATTCTTCTACAGATTATATTGGACATAATTTCGGAATCAATTCGGTGGAGTTACAAGATGCTTATTTGCGTTTAGATTTAGAGCTTGAACGTCTGCTCAACTATTTAGACACTAATATTGGGGTGGGCAACTATACCTTGTTTTTATCTTCTGATCATGGTGCTGTAGATGTACCGTCTTTTCTTAGTGATTTGCAGATGCCTAGTGGCTATGTACCACAAAACAGCTATGCTTCTTTATACACGAGCCTTCAAAAAAAATATGGAGTTTCGGACTTAATAAAAAAAATTAGTAACAATCAAGTGTTTTTAAGTCATGAACGTATTGCTGCTTTGAAAATTGATTTAGAAGATGTGCAAAAATTTGTTGTGAATGAAATCATTAGTTATCCCCATATTAAAAAGGCCTACACAGCTGCCACAATGCAAACACATTATTTTAAAGAGGGTGTAGAAAAAATGTTGCAGAACGGGTATAACCAAAAAATGTCCGGGGATGTATTATTCATACTCGAATCTGGGGTAATTTCTTACGGACCAAAAGGAACAACACACGGCTCTGGATTTAACTATGATACCCATGTCCCGTTATTGTTTTATGGCAATGGAATTCAGCCAGGAAAAACCTATGAACGCACCAGTGTTACCGATATTGCTCCTACTATATCAGCACTTTTAGGAATTGCTTTTCCAAGCGGTGCCAGTGGAGCTGTTATTGAAGAGGTGATTTATGATTCGAAGTGATGAGGTCTTCATTGATTGTGTAAATATAATTTAACAACGCATCTTTTCCGACATAATTTGTAGACGAGGTGATGAAGTAGTTAGGAAATTCTTCCCAACTTTCCAATAGAATATTTTTGTAGGTATCAATGTGGTCTTCAATTGCTTTTGGGCGTAGTTTATCTGCTTTGGTGAAAATGATTGAAAAAGGAATTCCATTTTCTCCAAGCCATTGCATAAATGCTAAGTCAACTGTTTGGGGGGTATGACGAATGTCGACTAAAACAAATGCTGAAATGAGTTGTTTGCGTTCTCTAAAGTAAGCTGTAATAAACCTTTGAAACGTTTTTTTAGCAGACTTTGAAACACGTGCATATCCATACCCAGGTAAATCTACCAAAAACCATTCTTTGTTTATTAAAAAATGATTAATCAACTGCGTTTTTCCAGGGCGACCAGAAGTTTTGGCTAAGTTTTTTTGATTGGTAAGCATGTTTATCAGCGATGACTTTCCAACGTTACTGCGTCCAATAAAAGCGTATTCAGGAAGGTTATTTGTGGGACATTTCTCAACCAATTGGTTGCTGACCACAAACTCAGCAGTTTTGATTTGCATAATTATTTATATTTAAAACCCTCTTTTGGTAAGCCACTCAAAAACAATTTCATTAAATCGGACCGGATGCTCCATCATAGCTGCATGACCACATTTATCAATCCAAAATAGTTCTGCGTCAGGAAGTAATTTGTTGAATTCTTCAGCAACATTTGGTGGGGTGACAATATCGTTTTTTCCCCAAACAACACATGTTGGCGTAGTGATGCCTGGAAGGTCTTTGGCCATATTGTGACGTATAGCACTCTTAGCAATTGCTAATATTTTTATAAGCTTACTACGGTCGTTTACAGTTTCATAGACTTCGTCAACAATAGTTTTTGTAGCCACTTCAGGATCGTAAAACACTTCTTTTGCTTTTGCTTTCATGACTTCGTAGTCGCTTCGTTTTGTATATCCACTACCCATTGCACTTTCATAGAGACCAGAGCTGCCTGTGATTATAAGAGCTTTAACTTCTTTAGGGTATAGCTTTGTGTAGTAAAGCCCAATATGACCACCAAGTGAATTTCCAATCAGAATGACATCTTTATAGCCTTTAAATTCAATGAAGTCGTTAAGATAGTTCGAGAAGTTTTTAACATTCGTTTTAAGCAAAGACAAGGAATATAAAGGAAGTTCGGGGAGAACCACCATATAGCCGTTTTTACTAAAAAACTTAGTAACGCCATCAAAATTACTCAGGCCACCCATCAATCCATGAAGAATTATAATTGGACGCCCTTCACCGATCTCAACATAGTTGAACTTACCTTCTTGTTTTAAGCTATATTTCATATTGGTACAAAAAAATTGGTCTCTGGCAAATCTACACAAATTAATTTAGAATGTTTTGAATATTTAAAGGGATCTGTCAATTGATTTTAGCGTTTTTATAACTGTTTTGAAACCTCATATTGGCATTTTAAAAGTAATTAACAGCCTTTTGTTAATATCACTTACCACTTTGTAAGTAATTGGTTTTCTTTGGTATAACCGTATAATTACTGCAGTTTGTCGATTTAATTTACCGTTCATAGAAATTTATTAACATTGTGGTAAATTGTGGTAAATTGTGGTAAATATTTTTTAGCTTTGAATTCAAGAATTTAATAATTCATAACACTACAGAGTGAATACATTAATCGGAACATATGAATGTAAAGTAGATGCTAAAGGGAGGCTTATGCTGCCTGTTGCGTTTAAAAATCAGCTTGCTTCTGTTTCCGATAAGGGGTTTGTGCTAAAGCGTGCTGTTTTTCAGCCTTGTTTAGAGCTGTATCCAATGCAAGAGTGGGAATCAATGATGCAGAATGTTAATAAGCTCAATAGATTTAAAAAGAAAAATAACGATTTCATAAGACGATTTACAGCCGGAGTTAAACCAATAGATTTAGATGTTTCGGGGCGTTTATTAATTCCAAAAGATTTAGTAGCCTTTTCGGGAATTACAAAAAAAATTGTAGTGACCTCGGCAGTGAATATTATTGAAATATGGGATAAAGATAAATATGAGAAAGCCATTGATGATGCTGCAAACGACTTTGCGGACTTGGCAGAAGAAGTGATGGGACAAGACGATGCCGATGGATTATCATAACCCTGTTTTGCTCAACGAAACAGTTGAGGGTTTAAACATTAAAGAAGACGGTGTCTATGTAGATGTGACATTTGGAGGTGGTGGTCACAGCAGAAAGATATTAGAATCTTTAGGTCCTAAAGGAAGATTGATTGCTTTTGATCAGGACAAAGACGCTCTTTTAAATATTATTGAAGATTCTCGATTTTTATTGATTAACGAGAATTTTAGGTATGTGAAGCGGTTTTTGAGATTTCATGGCATTAAATCGGTTGATGGAATTTTAGCTGATTTTGGAGTTTCATCGCATCAATTTGATGAAGCTGATAGAGGGTTTTCAATCCGGTTTGATGCGCAATTAGACATGAGGATGAATCAACAAGACGTCCTTTCGGCACATTCGGTGGTAAACTCCTATGAAGAGGAGGATTTAAAAAGAGTGCTTTGGCAGTATGGAGAGTTAAGAACCGCTCCGGTCTTGGCAAGAACTATAGTGGCGGCAAGAGCTGAAAAGGCAATAGAGACTACTTTTGAGTTGAAAGCTATTTTAAATAAACACCTTCCCAACGGAAGAGAAAATAAAATTTTAGCTCAGATATACCAAGCAATCCGGATTGAAGTAAATCAAGAGATTGAGGTTTTGAAAGAGTTTTTATTGCAGGTGCCAGAGCTGTTGAGCGAAGATGGGAGGTTGAGTGTCATTTCTTACCACTCTTTGGAAGACCGTTTAGTTAAACGATTTATCAGAAATGGATTGTTTGAAGGAGAGCCAGAAAAAGATGTATTTGGAAATTTCGAAGTTCCTCTAAAGAAAGTAGGTGGTTTGATAGTACCCGATGCAAAAGAAATAAAATTAAATAACAGAGCTCGAAGTGCAAAGTTAAGAATCGCTAAAAAGTCAAATTCAAATAAAGATTAATGAAAAACAAGATGTATAATATTTTAAAAGGAACCTTTCTCGTGAGCGATGGGGCTTTTAAAAATTGGCGTCTAATTTTCTTTTTTTTAGCCCTAGCTCTTGGAATGATTGCAAGTTCTCATAATGCAGATAGTAAGGTTTATAAAATTGCTAGACTCAATGAACAGGTAAAAGCCTACCGTTCTGCTTATGTCGAAACGCGTGCAAAGTTGATGGAACTTAAAATGGAATCAGTGATTAGAAAGCGCTTGAAGGATCAAGGGATTAAGCCTTCATCTAATCCCCCTTTTAAAATCATTATTAATTCTAAAACCGATTAACTCAATGCAGCCAACTGAAAAGTCTATAATGAATAAACTGTACTTCACTAGTGGAGCGATGTTTATTTTTGCTCTTTTAGTGGTGTATAAGTTAGTTACAATTCAATTTGTAGAAGGCGATCAGTACCGCAGTTTAGCGGATGACAGGACTATTAAAGATGATGTCATCCCAGCAAATCGTGGAAATGTATATTCTGTGGGCGGGAGCTTGCTTGCAACCTCAGTACCTAAGTACGATATCCGAATAGATTTAGTGGCTCCTAGCGATAAAAATTATGAAGCTTTTATTGAGCCTTTATGTGATTCGTTGGCAAAATTTAATAAGACCACCTCCGTAGAATATAAACGAAAGTTGCGTTTAGCACGAGAAAATAAAAATCGATATTTTTTGTTAGCCCGAAATTTGGAGTATTCTCAATATTTACAATTTAGAGATTTTCCGTTGTTGAATTTAGGAGCTTTTAAAGGAGGGCTTATAGTAGAACAAACCACAAAAAGAGATTATCCACTCGGGCCAATTGCTCAAAGGTTGATTGGTTACGAACGTTTTGACGATCTTGGGAATGTGACTCGGGTTGGGATAGATGGTGCTTTTGGAGAAAAATATTTAAGAGGTGAGGACGGTAAAAGGCGGAAACAGAAAATAGGCAAAGGACAGTGGAAGCCTATTGAAGATTATAACCAAGTTGAGCCTCAAGATGGGTATGATGTATATACCACTATAGATGTCAATATTCAGGATATTGCACACCACGCGCTTTTGGAACAATTAGAAATATATAAAGCCGATCATGGAACAGTAGTTGTCATGGAAACTAAAACGGGCGAAATAAGAGCAATCTCTAATTTAGGTCGAAATAAAGAAGGATTCTATTATGAGCGTCTTAACTATGCAGTTGGTGAATCGCACGAGCCTGGTTCTACTTTTAAGCTCATGGCTTTGGCAGTTGCTTTAGAAGATAAAGTGATAGATACTACCACAATGGTAGACACTAAAAAAGGAGTGCTATCCTATTATGGTAAAAAAGTAAAAGATTCTAAAAAAGGGGGCTATGGAAATATATCAGTTGCAAGAGCCTTTGAAGTATCTTCTAATACGGGTATTGTAAAGGCGATTCACAATGCTTACAAAATGAACCCTCAAAAATTTGTGGATGGGTTATACAGAATGAATCTTCAGGATTCTTTAGGACTTCCGATTGTTGGTGAAGGTAAATCAATCATACCAGATCCCAGAGTTCAAAATGGAAGGTGGAGTGGTATCGCACTACAATGGATGGCGTATGGATACGGCGTATCTTTTACCCCACTTCAAACTTTAACGTTTTATAATGCCATTGCAAATGACGGGGTGATGGTACGTCCAAAATTTTTACGTGAAATAAAAGAAATTGAGACCTCTATTGAAACTTTCGATACCGAGATTATCAACCCTCGAATTTGTTCAGAAGAAACTGTATTGAAGCTTCAACAACTTCTTAAAAATGTAGTTGAGAAAGAACATGGAACTGGGCATGGCTTGTATTCAAGCGAGTTTTCTATGGCTGGTAAAACAGGAACGTGTCAAAAGGATTATGTCAATAAAGATCAGCTAAATTATATCTCATCTTTTTCAGGCTATTTTCCTGCAGACGATCCAAAATATTCTTGCATTGTAGTCATTCATGAGCCAGATAAAAATGTAGGGTATTATGGAGCTGATGTCTCCGGCCCAGTGTTTAAAAAAATTGCACAAAAGATATTCACAGATGCTCCTGTGGTAGACGAAGTTCAAGATGTCAATCGAGAGTCTGAAACAGTCAAAGCTAATTATGATCATTATTATGCCGTAGCACAAAAATATAAAACGATCATGCCAAATTTAAAGGGAATGTCGGCGATGGATGCGATTGCTATTTTAGAGAACATGGGATTAAAGGTGTTAACTCAAGGCAATGGAACTGTTTCTAAACAGTCGATTAAAAGTGGTCAAAAAATTGAACCTAAATCTGTAATAACCCTCGTTTTATCATGAGAAATTTAAAACACATATTGCAGAACGTATCTATTGAATCGGTAATAGGATCTTTAGATCGATCGATTTCTAGCTTGCACTACGATTCCCGAACTGTAGAGTCAGGCACTGTTTTTGTTGCGATTAAAGGGGGTGTTTTTGATGGTCATTCATTTATTTCTAAGGCAATAGATCAAGGTGCTGTGGTCGTTGTTTGTGAAACCATTCCTGAAATATTAGATACAAAGATTACCTATATAAAAGTTAATAATACAGCGAGAGCCTTGGCACTCATAGCTTCGAATTATTATCAAAATCCCTCCAAGAATTTAAAGCTTATTGGAATTACAGGGACCAACGGTAAAACAACTGTGGCAACACTTCTTTATGAGTTATTTAAACTTGCAGGCTATAAGGTTGGACTCATTTCAACCGTAAAAATAATGGTAGACCGACAAGAGTTTCCGTCGACCCATACAACCCCTGATTCTCTAGTCATCAATTCGTTTTTAAGTCAGATGAATACACAAGGAGTTGAGTTTTGTTTTATGGAAGTTAGTTCACATGGAATTCATCAGTATAGAACTGAGGGATTGCAGTTTGACGGGGGGGTCTTTACCAATCTTACTCATGACCATTTGGATTATCACACATCATTTGCAGAATATAGAGATGTGAAAAAATCATTTTTTGATCAATTACCGGTATCAGCATTTACGCTGATAAACGCCGATGATAAAAACGGATCGGTGATGGTTCAAAATACGAAAGCCAAACAATCGACCTATGCTTTAAAAAGTTATGCCGATTTCCGTGTTCAGATTTTGGAAAATCAATTTAGCGGTCTCTTGTTAAAGATAAATGATCAAGAAGTCATGACTCGATTAATAGGTAGTTTTAATGCTTATAATTTAGTTGCTATATACGGAGTTGCAGAGCTTTTAGGAATGGAAAAATCCCAAATTCTTCAATACTTGAGCTTAGTTACTAATGTCAGCGGTCGCTTTCAGTATTTTACAACGCCATTGAACGTCAACGTCATTATTGATTATGCGCATACACCAGACGCTTTAAAAAATGTACTTGAAACTATTAATGCAATTCGAACTAAAAGCCAAAAACTCATTACTGTTGTTGGATGTGGGGGAGATCGCGACAAAGCCAAGCGTCCTAAAATGGGGCATATTGCATCTGCACTGAGCTCAAAAGTGTTTTTTACAAGTGACAATCCACGATCTGAAAAGCCAGAGCAAATTATTAGGGAAATGGAAGTAGGGGTTCAGCCTCAAAATCTAGATAAAATTTCATCTATTATAGATCGAGAAGAGGCTATTACGGCGGCTTGTAGGCTAGCAAGTTCCTATGATATTATTCTGATTGCAGGCAAAGGACATGAGACGTACCAAGAGGTTCAGGGCGTTCGGCATATGTTTAATGACAGTGAAGTAACGCAAACAATTTTAACAGGACTAGAACAATAATATGTTATACTATTTATTTAAATATTTAGAAGAATCACATCAATTTCCAGGGGCCTCACTCTTTGGTTTTATAACCTTTAGGGCAGCAGTTGCCATTATTTTATCATTATTAATTTCAACTATTTTCGGAAAACGAATTATTCGTTTTCTTCAAAAACAACAAGTCGGTGAAACCATTCGCGATTTAGGGCTTGATGGACAAAAGGAAAAGGCAGGGACTCCAACAATGGGAGGAGTGATTATTATTTTGGCCACACTGATCCCCGTGTTGTTGCTCGCTAAATTAGATAACATATATATTATTTTGTTACTCATCACTACCATTTGGATGGGAGCCATTGGTTTTCTAGACGACTATATAAAGAAATTTAAAAACGATAAAGAAGGTTTAAAAGGAAGGTTTAAAGTTTTGGGTCAAATAGGCTTGGGAATCATCGTTGGAACGACTTTGTTTTTTCATAATGATGTGACCATAAAAGAAAAAATTCCAGCACATATTCAAGTTGAAACTGTGGCGGGTCAGCGTTCGTCCATTCAGTTTTACCCCGAAGCGAAATCGACTAAAACAACCATTCCTTTTGTCAAATCAAATGAGTTTGATTATGCCGATCTGATTACCTGGATCCATCCTGGTCTAGAAAAATATGCATGGATTGTTTTCATTTTAGTGGTAATATTCATCATCACAGCCGTCTCTAATGGTGCTAATCTAACCGATGGTATAGATGGTTTGGCAGCGGGAACCTCCGCAATCATTGTTTTGACCTTAGGTATTTTTGCCTGGGTGTCTGGTAATATTATTTTCTCTGATTATCTAAACATTATGTATATCCCAAGGGTGGAAGAAATCACTATCTATATCGCTGCTTTTGTTGGAGCATTGATTGGATTTCTTTGGTACAACACCTATCCAGCCCAAGTGTTTATGGGCGACACAGGGAGTCTAACAATTGGTGGAATCATTGCGGTTATTGCTATTGCTGTTCGAAAAGAATGGTTGATTCCTGTGTTGTGTGGAATTTTTTTAGCAGAAAATTTATCAGTGGTATTGCAAGTAAGTTATTTCAAATACACTCGAAAAAAATATGGCGAAGGCCGACGCATTTTTAAGATGTCCCCTTTGCATCATCATTATCAAAAATCAGGGTACCATGAAAGCAAAATTGTAACACGCTTTTGGATTGTGGGAATTCTGTTGGCAATTTTAACCATCGTCACTTTGAAAATTCGATAGATGAAGCGATTGGTAGTTCTTGGTGGAGGAGAAAGCGGTGTCGGTGCTGCTCTGTTAGGAAAAGAAAAAAATTATGAGGTGTTTCTTTCAGATAAAGGAAAGATCGCGAAAAAATATAAAGACGTTCTTAGACATAATGAGATTGAATGGGAGGATGAAGGACATACCGAGTCTAAAATTTTAAATGCGGACATAGTTGTTAAAAGTCCAGGGATTCCAGACAACGTTCCATTGGTTCAAAAATTAAAAGAAGCCTCCGTTTCTGTGATTTCTGAAATTGAATTTGCAGCAGCCTATACGTCTGCGAATATCATTGGAATTACAGGTAGTAATGGTAAAACAACGACAACTCTGATGGTTCATCAAATATTGAGTCGCGCTAATTTGGATGTAGCCATGGGTGGAAATATTGGGGAAAGTTTTGCGAGTCAAGTTCTAAAAAATAATGCTAATTACGTTTTGGAGTTAAGCAGTTTCCAATTAGATGGGATCGAAAAATTTAGACCACATATTGCAATTATAACCAATATTACTCCCGACCATTTGGATCGCTATGATTATAAATTTGAAAACTATATCGCTTCAAAATTTAGAATCGCCATGAATCAAACTTCAGATGATTATTTGATATATGATGCAGATGATGAGGTCATCGTTTCCTATATAAATAATCATCCAATTCAATCGACATTAGTGCCTTTTTCGCTCACAAGAAAAGTCACAAACGGAACCTATTTAGAACAAAATAAAATAATAATAGAAATTAACAATAGAGACATCATTATGCCAACAACAAACTTAGCTTTAGAAGGAAAGCACAACATTAAAAACGCGATGGCTGCATCGACCGTTGCTCATCTATTGAAAATTAGAAAAGCAACCATAAGAGAAAGTCTCGAGGGGTTTCAGGGTGCAGAACACCGTTTGGAACAAGTTCTCACTATCAATAAAGTGAAGTATATAAATGATTCTAAGGCTACTAATGTCAATGCGACTTATTATGCCTTAGAGAGCATGAATACACCCACGGTTTGGATTGTTGGAGGTGTGGATAAAGGCAACGATTACAAAGCATTGTATCCATTCGTAAATGAAAAAATTAAAGCCATTATCTGTTTAGGGGTAGATAACGAAGCACTTTTTGATGCTTTTGGAAATATGGTAGATAACATTATTGAAACCCAGTCTATGAACGAAGCGGTACAGATTGCTTATAAGATAGCTGCTTGTGGAGAAGCTGTATTATTATCTCCAGCCTGTGCAAGTTTTGATTTGTTTGAGGATTATGAAGACCGTGGTCACCAATTTAAAGCCGCTGTAAGACAGTTATAATGAAGACTATATTTGATAACATAAAAGGAGATCGTATCATTTGGGCTATTGCTGCTTTGTTAGCGATATTCTCATTTTTACCAGTGTACAGTGCTGCTAGCAATTTAGCATACATTGGAAATGGCAGCAATACCTTCAGTTATTTTATCAAACACTTTGTGCATTTATTTTTAGGATTTTCAATCATTTATGGAGTTCATAAAATCCCTTACCGTTATTTTAAGGGGCTCTCTTTAGTCATGATTCCAGTGATTTTAATATTGTTAATAGTAACCATGGTACAAGGTTCAACTATAGGAGGTGCCAATGCAAGCCGATGGATTCGTGTTCCAATTGTAGGATTCACATTTCAGCCATCTACCTTAGCTGCTTTGGTTTTAATGGTATATGTAGCCCGTTACTTGTCCAAAGTAAAAGATAAAGAGCATTCATTTAAAGACTCTATCCTTCCATTGTGGATCCCTGTATTTGTAGTGTTAGCTTTGATCCTTCCCGCTAATTTCTCAACGGCAGCACTCATTTTTTCGATGGTTATTTTACTGACATTTTTAGGAGGTTATTCATTTAAGTATTTGTCTGTTATCATAGGCTCAGGCGTTGTGGTTTTGATGTTGTTTGTATTAACAGCTAAAGCATTTCCAGATTTAATGCCAAATAGAGTGGATACTTGGTCGAGTCGTATTAGTAGTTTCATGGATCCGGATGTTACTGTAAAAGATTATCAAATTGAAAAAGCTAAAATTGCGATAGCAACGGGTGGGGTCCAAGGGTTAGGGCCCGGTAAAAGCATTCAAAAGAACTTTTTACCACAGTCATCCTCGGATTTTATTTTTGCTATTATTATTGAAGAGTATGGACTCATAGGCGGTCTATTTTTGCTGTTTCTTTATTTATGGTTGTTGTTTAGAATCGTGATAGTGGCTCAAAAGTCAGAGACAGTTTTTGGGAAATTATTAAGCATAGGGGTTGGAATTCCAATTGTTTTTCAAGCTTTAGTAAATATGGGTGTTGCGGTACAGTTATTTCCGGTGACAGGACAAACATTGCCACTCATAAGTAGTGGGGGAACCTCCATATGGGTAACTTGCTTGGCACTTGGAATAGTAATAAGTGTAAGCACCAAACGAGATGCTAAAAAAGTATATGAAAATGAAGAACAACATCCTTTAGAAATTTTAAGTGAAGCACTTTAATGAAGTCATATAGATTCATATTATCAGGCGGAGGTACAGGAGGACATATCTATCCTGCGATTGCCATTGCAAACGAATTAAAAGCACGATTTCCAAAATCGGCGGTTTTATTTGTGGGTGCAAGCGATAAAATGGAAATGCAAAAAGTACCTCAAGCAGGCTATGATATCAAGGGATTGTGGATTGCAGGTCTACAAAGACGATTCACTCTAAAAAACGTGTTATTTCCTATTAAATTAGCAGTAAGTATCTTGAAGTCCTTGGCAATACTAGGTAAATTCAAACCCGATATTGTAATTGGAACAGGTGGTTTTGCAAGTGGACCTTTATTAGTAGTTGCTGCGATGAAAGGCGTGCCAACATTGATACAGGAACAAAATTCATTTCCTGGAATTACCAATAAATTATTATCCAAAAAAGTAAACAAAGTGTGTGTGGCTTATGATGGATTAGAACGCTTTTTTCCTAAAGATAAATTAATTTTAACAGGAAATCCTGTACGTCAAGATTTATTAGATTTAGATCAAAAATATGCAGAAGCACAAACGTTTTTCAATTTAAATTCCCACAAAAAAACACTATTGATTTTAGGGGGGAGTTTGGGAGCACGACGCGTAAATCAACTTGTGGAATCAAAACTCAATTATTTTAAAGAATTAGAGGTACAATTGATATGGCAATGTGGAAAATTATATGCTGATGACTACAATAAATATAATTCTCTTGAGCAAGTTCAAGTCCATAGCTTTCTTAATCGAATGGATTTGGCCTATGCTGCAGCAGATATTGTGATTTCTAGAGCTGGCGCAAGTTCTGTCTCAGAGCTATGCGTCGTTGGAAAACCAGTGATTTTCATCCCGTCGCCTAATGTTTCAGCAGATCATCAAACAAAAAATGCATTAGCGGTATCAGAGCACAATGCAGCGATACTTATAAGTGAAAAAGAGTTAGACTCAAGTTTTGAAACTCAGTTTTCTAAGCTCATTTCATCCGAACCACAGCAAATAGAATTATCAAAAAATATTAAAAAATTAGCCTTAGAGCAGGCGACCAAATCTATTGTCAATGAAGTTGAAAAACTCTTAAATAAATGAATTTAAAAACCATCCATAACGTATTTTTTATAGGCATCGGAGGTGTAGGTATGAGTGCACTTGCGCGGTACTTTGTGTCGGATGGGAAAACTGTTGGTGGCTATGACAAAACTCCCACTTTGATTACACAGTCGCTTACCAATCTTGGAGTCCCTATTCAGTTTGAAACCGTTTTAGATCTTATTGATAAACAGTTTTTAAATCCGAACGATACACTTGTTGTGTTTACTCCGGCAATATCTGATTTAAATCCTATTTTACAGTATTTTAGAGCGCATAATTTTCAGGTTTTAAAACGTTCAGAAGTCTTAGGGTTAGTCACCGAATACACCCAATGCCTTGCTGTGGCGGGGACACACGGCAAAACAACCACAAGTAGTATTTTAGGACATTTGATGTATGAATGTAATGAGAAAGTCACAGCATTTATTGGTGGCATTTCAGAAAATTACCAATCTAATTTGATTCAAAATGGAACCGATATTTCTGTAGTCGAAGCGGATGAGTTTGACCGTTCGTTTTTAACGCTCAGTCCAGACTATGCTTGCATTACCTCGATGGATGCAGATCATTTAGATATCTATAATTCTGAAGATAAATTAGTTGAAGCTTTTAATCAATTTACTCAAAAGATCAAGCCATCGGGTAAATTATTCGTTCGAAAGGGATTGCCTTTTGAAGGGATTACTTACGGAGTAAATGAGGCAGCAGATTACTGTGCTATTAATATTCTAATTGATAATGGGTCCTATCAGTTTGATCTTCAAACTCCAAACGGATTAATTCAAAAAATAACATTTCATTTACCTGGTGCCCACAATCTTTCCAACGCGGTTGCAGCCCTAGCAATGGCACTTGAGTTTGGGTGTGAAGTACAGAATTTGAAGACAGCCTTAAATACATACAAAGGGGTTAAAAGACGTTTTACTTATCAAATTAAAACAGACGATTTTGTGTTTATCGACGATTATGCACACCATCCTACTGAAATAAATGCGGTGTATCAAGCTGTTAGGGAAATGTATCCAAACCAAAAAGTAGCAGTTGTTTTTCAGCCCCATTTATTTAGTAGAACCAACGATTTTGCAGATGAATTTGCTGCGAGTTTGTCTCAGTTTGATGCTGCTTTTTTATTAGAGATTTATCCTGCAAGAGAGCTTCCTATTTCGGGGGTTACCTCAAGTTGGTTGTTAGAAAAAATTAAGAGTCCTAATAAAAAACTAATTTCCAAATCAGACATTGCAAGTGAAATAAAAAAATTAGGATACCCCATATTTATCACCCTGGGAGCGGGTGATATTGGAGTTGAGGTATCAGAACTAAAAGAAAAATTAACTTATGCGTATTAACTGGAATCTTATTAAAGGCGTTTTTTTGCTAGGGTTGGTGGTGTTTTTGTATGCTTTTTCATCTCACAAAAACAACAGCCGCTCTGTGTCGAAAGTAGCAGTCCAATTTATCGGAAATGAGAACGTTTATATTACTACAGAAATGGTTAATAAATTGTTAATACAAAATCAAGAACAACTCTATAATTTACCGAAAGATAATTTAGATTTGAAGGAGATGGAGTTTTTACTTGAGTCGGATGATATGATAAAATCTGCTCAAGTGTATCTGACTGTAAACGGTGAAGTTAGGGCGAAAATAGAGCAAAAACAACCGATTGCAAGAGTGTATTCGAATGCTACATTTTACATTGATGAAGATGGTTTTTGGATGCCGTTGTCCCCTCAACACAGCGCACGTGTGCCATTAGTTACTGGTGTTGTTGAAAAAGAAGATTTGGAAACCGTTTACACGATGGCCCTAAAAGTTTATAGAGATTCGTTTTTAAAAACTTATATAACTGAAATCCATCAAAATGAAAATAAAGAAATTAGTTTAAAAATGAGACTTTTTGATTTTGAAATTTTAGTAGGATCTCTAGAGAATTTGGACCAAAAAATGACGAATTTAAAAGCATTTTATCAGAAAGCAAAAAATGATAACGTACTAGATATATATAAAAGCGTGAATTTGAAATTTGAAAATCAAGTTGTTTGTACAAAAAAATAAAGATATGGAAGCTCAAAACATTTCAGTAGGATTAGATATCGGTACCACAAAAATTGTGGCAATGATTGGTCGTAAAAATGAGTATGACAAATTAGAAATACTAGGGATCGGTAAGTCCAAAAGTCTGGGTGTACATAGAGGTGTTGTAAATAATATTACACAAACCATTCAGTCCATTCAGCAAGCTGTTTTGGAATCCGAAACAGATTCAGGGCTAAAAATTGGAGAAGTCACTGTCGGTATTGCTGGACAGCACATTCGCAGTCTTCAACACAGTGATTATATCACCCGAGAAAATTCTGAATTGGTCATTAACGAAGAAGATATAGATCGTCTTATCAATCAAGTTCATAAACTAGTAATGCTCCCAGGTGAAGAAATTATTCATGTGTTGCCACAGGATTATAAAGTAGATGGACAAGCAGAAGTGAAGGAGCCTATTGGGATGTACGGCGAACGCCTTGAAGCTAATTTTCATGTTGTAGTTGGGCAAGTATCTTCCATTCGAAATATTGGCCGTTGCGTTCAAACTGCGGGCTTAGAATTGGATGGGATCACATTAGAGCCCTTAGCATCCGCTAATGCAGTACTTAGTCAAGAAGAAAAAGAAGCAGGAGTTGCTTTGATTGATATTGGAGGAGGAACAACGGACTTAGCGGTCTTTAAAGATGGGATCATTAGACATACAGCAGTCATTCCTTTTGGTGGAAATGTGATTACAGAAGACATCAAAGAAGGTTGTTCGATTATAGAAAAACAAGCCGAATTATTAAAAATAAAATTTGGATCGGCATGGCCGGGCGAAAATAAGGATAATGAAATTGTTTCCATCCCTGGACTTAGAGGTCGTGATCCTAAAGAAATTACGCTCAAAAATTTATCTAAAATAATTCATGCTAGAGTGGTCGAGATTATTGAGCAAGTCTATGTAGAAATAAAAAACTACGGACATGAGGAGCAAAAGAAAAAACTAATAGCCGGAATTGTATTAACTGGGGGTGGAAGCCAGTTGAAGCATTTAAAGCAGTTGGTAGAATATATTACAGGAATGGATACTAGAGTTGGATACCCTAATGAGCATTTGGCTGGCGATAGCGATAGCGACATAACAAGTCCAATGTATGCTACTGCAGTAGGACTGGTGATGGACAGTTTGATGCGTCAAGAAAAACGAACGAATGAAACCCCAGAAGTAGAAGCCGATGCAGATGATGAATCTGCCCCAATAACTGTTGAAACGCCTCGTGACAATCGCAGCTTTTTGGATAAGTTAACCGAAAGAGTAAAAGACTTTTTAGACAACGCAGAATAAAAATATATAACCAGTAAAATTAAGTATATGAGCAGTAATAATAATTTTGGAATCACATTCGATCTCCCAAAAAACCAATCCAACGTCATTAAAGTTATTGGAGTTGGGGGAGGCGGAAGCAACGCAATTAACCACATGTTCAAACAAGGTATTAAAGGGGTCGATTTTGTAATATGCAACACCGATTCACAAGCTTTAAACAACAGTGGTGTTCCCAATAAAATTCAATTAGGGGTAAACCTTACTGAAGGATTAGGAGCGGGTGCAAATCCTGAAATAGGAGAGCAATCTGCCGTTGAGAGTTTGGAAGACATCCGTACCATGTTAACCACTAATACTAAAATGGTCTTTATTACGGCTGGTATGGGTGGTGGAACAGGAACAGGAGCCGCACCAATCATTGCTAAAATGGCAAAAGAAATGGACATCCTAACTGTGGGAATTGTTACGATGCCTTTTGAATTTGAAGGAAAAATAAGAAATGCGCAAGCCCACCAAGGGATTGAAAAATTTCGAAAAACCGTCGATTCGTTGGTGATTATAAATAACAATAAGTTAAGAGATGTATATGGTAATTTAGGGTTTAAAGCTGGTTTCTCTAAAGCCGATGAAGTACTCTCTACCGCTGCTCGTGGGATTGCAGAAGTTATCACGCATCATTACCTACAAAACATTGATTTACGAGATGCCAAAACAGTATTGAGTAATAGCGGAACTGCTATTATGGGGTCTTCGACTGCTGCGGGTCAAAACAGAGCTCAGAAAGCAATTACAAATGCTTTAGATTCTCCATTGCTTAACGATAATAAAATCACAGGTGCTAAAAACGTATTATTGCTCATCGTTTCTGGCGCTCAAGAAATTACAATTGATGAAATAGGAGAAATTAACGATCATATTCAAGCTGAGGCTGGTTACGGTGCCAATATTATCATGGGAGTTGGTGAAGATGAAAGTCTAGGAGAAGCTATTTCAGTGACCATTATTGCTACTGGATTTGATGTGGATCAACAAAATGACATCACCAATACTGAAGTTAAAAAAGTAGTTCATGCGTTAGAAGATGAACAAACAATGCAACACGATTTGCTGCCCCTAGATCCTGTAGGTACCCCATCAACTTCTGTTGAAACGGTCAACGAGAATACGGTGGTATATAATTTAGAAGAAGATGATGCAGAAGTTGTAGCAGAAGTTTCTAGTGAGTCAGAATTAATTTCAACTTCAGAAGCCATCAAAAATATAGAGGTTACATATGAAGAAGTTCATGCAGAAGATGAGGATGAGTTTATTATCAACGAAGTTACCACAATATCATCTGAAGAAAACGATTTTGAAGTAGTTCAAGAAGATCAAACAATGCTCACATTTGATCTTCCAATTTCTAATAAGTCATTGAAATCTGAATCTGAAGAAATAGAAGTCTTTACACTTGAAGAAACATCGAAAGATATCGAAGTTAACGATATTAAAGTACATGATTATATTGAATTAATTCCGGTAACGGAAGCCAATGAAACAGGAGAAACGCGTTATGTCTTGGACGATCATATTGTATTAGAGCAAACAGATCAAAAATATCAGGATAAAAAACAAGCGGACGACCTTGTAGTTGATGAAGAAATGACATTCACCAAAGTAACGGTCAAAGAACGTACCGTTACATCGGAGCCAGAAGAATCAATCAACCCCTACGACAGTCCAATTTCAATCACACTTCGTGAGAGAGCGGATGAAAGACGTCAAAAGATGAAGGCTTTTAATTACAAATTCAATACCTCTAAAATTGAGGAAATTGAAAAAGAGCCTGCTTACAAACGGCAAGGTGTTAATTTGAACGATGTTCAGCATTCTTCTGATGTACAGTCTTCTAGAACCACTATCGGGCTGGACGATAATGATGAGGTTCAGTTACGATCCAATAACTCCTATTTACATGACAATGTAGATTAAGACTAATTTATATTCATATTCTAAAACCTGAAAAGCAATTTCATTTTCAGGTTTTTTTTATTTTCAAGAATAAGAAACTATGTTTTTGTTATATTCGCATACTAATTAAAATTCAATCTTATGAGCTTACAAGAGTCCGTAATGACAGCGCTTAAAGTCGCAATGAAATCCAAAGATACCGTAGCCCTCACAGCACTACGGTCGGTAAAATCTGCCATATTATTAGCCCAAACTAGTGGTTCTGGTCCGGATATGAATGAAGAAGATGAATTCAAATTATTGCAAAAACTAGTCAAACAGCGTCGCGACAGTGCGGCTATCTTCACGCAGCAAAATCGTTTAGATTTAGCCGAGCCTGAATTAGCAGAAGCGGAGGTGATCAGTCAATTTTTGCCTCAAATGTTAGACGAGTCTGAAGTCGAAAAAGTAGTGGTTGATACCATTGCATCTTTAGGGGCTTCGGGGATGAAAGACATGGGTCGTGTGATGGGGGTTGTGAGCAAAACGCTCGCAGGCAAAACAGATGGAAAAACAATATCAACTTTAGTAAAAGCTAAGTTGTCTTAAACTTAATGGCCCAGTAGTTCAACTGGATAGAATATCAGATTTCGGCTCTGACGGTTGGGGGTTCGAATCCCTTCTGGGTCACGAATAAATAGTACAATAAGAAAAAACGCCAAGCTTGCTTGAGCGTTTTTTTGTTGGTACTATTTTCAAAGCGGAGCTTTGTTGGGTCAGCGCAGCTAATCCAACAATCAATAAATTACCGTTAATGAGAAGAGGAGAGTCACTCCTTTTTGAGCTTAAACGCATCGATGATAAATTGAGGGGTATAGCCATGAAACCGTTTATCAAAAAAGAGACCTACTTCGTTTTCACTCACAAAAGTATAAATTCTCATGCCATCGCTAAAGCTATTTTGATTGTTAGTATATAAATACGCTTTTTTGTCTGAATCCCACATTCTATCATTTCGCTTGATCCATTTACCAGAACCTTCAACACAGCAAACTGACTGTTGAGCCAGTTCCGTTTTTGCTTTTTTTATTGAAGTGACAATAGAAATTAATTCCCATTTTCGATCATGACCTTCAAGATTTATTTGATTTGATTACGGCGTATTTCATAATGCTATTATTACACGAATTTTTTGACAGTTTTTTGAAGCGAGTACATGAAGATCACAAGCAAAAGTTGTAATTTTGAAAAAGTTAACCATAGATTTAATATTTTTTGAACGATTAAAAATTACGAGTCAGCAATTCACTACTTAGATTTTTTGTAGAGTAAGCTTTTTCTTTTTTCTCGAATTTCTAAGCGATTTTTAACGACCCTGTAAATTGCTGCTTCGATGATTTCGTGTTTTTCACCATTCATAATATTAGTGATATGCCCAGTTGAGTAAGGCATACCGTTTTTGTTGAATTCGTGACACTCCATTAATTCCTTTTGAATGATGGGTGCATATCGATTTCCAATTACGCTTTTTATGATTTGCTTGTCAGACTTAGTAATCATAGAAAATTTTGTTTTTTTAATTCATTTTTTCTGTTATTTTACTGATAGTTTACAGATACAAATTATAGATAAAATAATATCTAACTTCCTAATTAATGGATAAAATAAAAACTAATATAAAGAAAGAGTTTTACAAATAGCTAAAGACAAGGGACTTAGCTATGAATTTTTCTTTAGCGACTTAGGACTATCGTATTCAAATTTTAAAGGAAAACAAAGAAATACATCGCTTCAATCGGATTCAATAGATAAAATTATATCTAAATACACCGATGTGGATTTACATTGGTTAATCACCGGTGAGAAGAAATATGCGATTCATGAGGCGTCAAATAAAGTAAATGAGCCAACAAATGAGCCTGATTATAAAGCCAAATATCACCAGTGTACCGAAAATTACATGAAATTAAATCAAGAGGTCATAGCCCTAAGATCTGAAAATAAACACTTAAATAAAGAGGAGTAACAACAGCAGTACAATTCTTGTTTTCAAATTAACGGCTTACTTACAATTATTCCCTCCTTTAAATTTAGACGTATCAACAGTATTTCTTCAAAATATTAATCAAGTTGACTATCTTTGAGTTTTAATACACAGATGCAAGAAAAAATTATTGTTACAGGCGGTTGTGGATATATTGGGTCTCACACAGTCATCACACTGATAAACCACAATTATGAAGTGGTGATTTTTGATGATTTGTCAAATTCCAATCTAAAAATTTTAGATCGCATTCAGAAAATTACAGGGATAAAACCCCATTTCGAACAAGTTGACTTGAAATCTTCTGAAGCGACTCATGCTGTTTTTAAGACTCATAAAGACTCAAAGGCAGTCATCCATTTTGCAGCGCATAAAGCAGTGGCGGAATCCATTCATAATCCGTTGATGTATTATCAAAACAATCTTTTTTCATTAATCAATACATTGAAAGCACAGCAAGATAACAGTATCAAACACCATATTTTTTCATCATCAGCCACGGTTTATGGGAACCCTTCTCAAATGCCGATCACAGAAGATGCGCCTACCCAGCGTTCATTTTCACCCTATGGAAATACCAAAAAAATGGCTGAAGAAATTTTAGAAGATTTCACCAATTCACAGTCCGATATCTCTGTCATTTCATTGCGTTATTTTAATCCCATAGGTGCCCATGAATCTGGACAAATAGGGGAGTTCCCTACAGCAATCCCCAATAATTTGATGCCGTATATCACCCAAACAGCCGCTGGTGTCCTAGAAAAGTTAATGGTGTTTGGAAACGATTATCCCACCAAAGATGGCACACCCATTAGAGATTATATCCACGTAGTCGATTTAGCAGAAGCTCATTTAAAAGCTCTCCAAAGACTCTTGGGTCCAAAATCTCAACCTTTAGAGGTTTTTAATTTAGGCACTGGAAACGGCTACTCTGTACTAGAAATGATCAAAGCTTTTGAAGCGGTCAGTGGAAGCCTGTTGAATTACGAAATCACAGATCGAAGACCTGGTGACGTTCCCGAAATGTTTGCATCCACAGCTTTGGCAAAACAAGTCTTGAATTGGGAAGCAAGCCGTAGTTTACATGACATGATTCAATCTTCATGGACATGGGAACAAAACTTAAGAAAGGGGCTTAAATAATGAAAACACCGACACATACTTTAAAATCATACATCACAGACGTTCAAGATTTTCCAAAAAAGGGAATTGTTTTTAAAGATATCACCTCTTTACTACAAAGTCCAGAAGCGGTCAGTCTTTGTTTGGAATCACTTTTATCAGAACTTAAAGACAAAAAAATAGACAAAGTAGTGGCTATAGAAGCGCGCGGTTTTTTCTTTGGAATGCTTTTAGCTCAGACCTTAAATGTGCCTTTTTTCCCTGTTCGAAAACCCGGAAAGTTACCTCGAAAAGTAGTTTCACAATCTTTTGATTTAGAGTACGGATCGGATATTTTAGAGCTGCATGAAGATGCTATAAAATCTGGTGATAAGGTGTTAATTCATGACGACGTATTAGCAACAGGAGGAACTGCGGAAGCAGTTTGTAAAATGGTTGAATCTTTAGGGGGTCAAATTGTACAATGCAATTTCATCATGAAACTTAACTTTCTTGAAGGGTTTAAAAAAATACAATCGTATCCAATCTATGCGGCACTGACCTATTAATCCAGTGCTTTTTTAGTGACGTACAGTCTCCAGCCAAATAATGCCATTTGTAATTTTGTTGCTTTGCTAAGATCCACTCGTTTTTTGGTCAAACTTGGAAGGATCCATTTATTGACTTTTGCGAGTGTTTTAAAAAGGACTTTTGAATTCATACTTCAAAAATAGAAATTCTTCTTCTAATTCTACACTAATTTCATATCTTAGATTTATCTTCGTAAAAAAAACAAGCGTATGGATATTATTTTGATGCTGTTGGGATTCGGTCTTTTAGTTATAGGGGGTGAATTTTTGGTAAGAGCATCGGTTGCTTTGTCATTTAAGTTCAATATTTCTAAAATGGTGATTGGCCTGACGGTCGTATCCTTTGCAACCTCACTTCCTGAGCTTTTAGTCAGTTTAAATGCTGCTTTGAATGATTCTCCATCCATTGCTATTAATAATGTTATCGGATCTAATATTGCCAATATTGGATTGGTTCTTGGGATTACGGCTTTGATCGGTACAATATATGTTGATAAAACGTTTTATAAAATCAACTGGCCAGCAATGATGGTTTTTTCTTTTCTTTTGTATTATTTCTTATATAATGATTTCAAGTTAGACGCTGTTGAAGGTGCAGTTTTATTTTTGAGTTTGCTGCTCTTTATTGCCTATTTATTAAAACAATCTGATGGAATTGAAACAGACGATTCTATAGATACCTTGACCATGATTTCTAACTTCAAAATTGTAATTTGGCTAATGATTGGGGGAGTTGCCTTGTTTTTTGGTGCTAAATGGTTGGTTGATGGTGCGGTTGTGATTGCTCAAAAAATAGGCGTTAGTGAAGCTGTAATCTCTGTATCCATAATAGCTGTAGGCACTAGTATCCCAGAACTTGCAGCTTCTGTGATTGCTGTGATTCGAAAAGAAAAAGCGATCTCATTAGGAAACCTTATTGGCTCTAATATTTTTAATATAGGTTCTGTGCTTGGATTGACAGCGATGATCAAACCAATTGTAGTTGAAGATACTGAAATTCTTTCGAGGGATGTTGTTTGGATGCTGCTGTTTGCAGGACTTCTATTGCCTTTAACACTGTTTTTTAAACGTCATGAAATTAAAAAAATAGAAGGCTTTTTACTGGTGTTTTTGTACGGAGTTTTTATCTACACAGTGTTTTTTTGATAAAATAAAAATAATGATAATAATAATTTAAAACTAAAATTATGAACACTTACGAATGTAATCAATGTGGAATGGCAGTGAAAGCTAACTGCGGAAACTGTGATGTGCCTTTAGAAAATGGGATAATTGAACTTCCTGATGGTTCACAGGTTCAGGTGTCTAAATGTCCAAAGTGTGAAGGTAAAATTAAATCTCCAATGTGTTGTGGTGCCGATATGAGTTGTAGCCTTTAAATCTACATCCATATTAATTGATTGATCTAGACGATTAATTAATCATAAATCGGTTTAGTTCTTCTACACCCATAGCAGTCGATGAAGCAGTGATGCTTCCCGTAGAATCCAATTGCTGGATTAGTAAAATGAATTCATCACTTAATTGGAACATTTGTGTTGTTTCGGCACGAACCAGACCAATACCCCCCACATAAAAATAACGCATAGTTAAAACATCTTGTGGTTGAATAATATTGATGCTTTGGCTAGTTCCAAATAGAGTTAATGAACCAGTAACCGATATGTTAAGTTTTAGTGTAGCTTCATAAACATTAGAGTAGGTCGTACCATTTAAAGAAGTGCTATTATAAAAATTTTCTTTTTCAGTAGTTAAGCTATAGTTTATTTCAATCGGAATCGCTGTGCCTTGAATATCAATAGTTTCAGATAAATTATCTGATAAATTTGAGAGGACTTCTCCATTAGAAGCATCTAGGTCTATAATAGTCAGTTCGGTAATTTCAGGAGATTGAGTCAATGAAATATCTACGGGAAGGTCTAAACTCCCTGTGAATTTTAAGCTAGTAGTTGTTTTAGATAAACTTCCGTTTACTAAAAGTGTATTCATTGAGCCTAGAGCAACCCCTCCATTGTTTGCTTCATAGCTAAAAGAAGTTGCTGTTGAGGCAGCTATATATAAAGAATCAGATCCTGTAAAGTTCATAGTAGGAGTGTCAGAACTTGTGCTCTCAACATCATAAATCCAGTAGTCTGAGACTGTATTTGGAAAATAATCCAAAGGATCAGATCCATTGATATCTTGGTTTCCGTCCTCTTCGTATGTTTCGTTTGAACAACTACTAATACTTAATACTAACAAAACTAATATAAATCTAAGGGTGCTCATAATGCAGGAATAAGACGTAAATATAGAAAAAATAAAGTAAGAGTTTTTGGAAATAACATACTCCTATTTTAAGCTACATCACCACCTATCCATTTAAAAAACAAAAAACCCACTCGTTGAGCAGGTTTATTTTTATGTGTTTTTATAAAAAAATTATTTTTTATTAACGGTTTGAATGTATTTGTTTAGTGCCATTGTCATGGAAGGCATTTCTGAAGTTGGTGCAGAAATATCAACACGAAGACCTTTGTTCTCAACTGCTTTTACGGTTGTATTTCCAAACACAGCAATGCGAGTGTTGTTTTGTTTAAAGTTTGGAAAATTATGAAATAGAGAATCAATTCCAGAAGGACTAAAAAACACCAAGATATCATAATACACATCTGCTAAATCAGATAAATCACTAATGACAGTATTGTAAAACACCGCTTGTTTCCACTTCACTCCGATTTCATCTAACATTAAAGGAACAATTGGTTTTAATTTGTCTGAGGACGGTAATAAAAACTTTTCATCTTTATACTTCTTTATAAGAGGAGAAAGGTCTTGAAAATTACGTTTTCCCACATAAATTTTACGTTTGCGGTACACAACATATTTTTGTAGATAAAAGGCAACTGCTTCTGATTGACAGAAATATTTCATACTATCGGGCACTTTAAAGCGCATTTCATCAGCAACTCTAAAGAAATGATCAATAGCATTTCTACTCGTCATAATGATAGCAGTATAGCTTGAAAAATCAACTTTTTGTAATCGTACTTCTTTAGCAGTGACACCTTCCACGTGAATAAAGGGACGGAAATCAATTTTTACTTTTTGCCTGTCTTGCAAATCGAAGTAAGGAGAGTTTTCTACTTTTGGTTCGGGTTGAGACACCAAAATTGTTTTTACTTTCATAGATCAATTACTCTAATAGGTTAATTTAAATCCAACGAAAACAGCTTATATATAAATATGTAAGGCGCAATTTCGAGTGTGCAAAGATACAAAATAAAATAGAAGAAATTATTGATAATTAGTTTTTGATATGTTTTAATCGATTTTACAAAGCCCCTTAACAAAATTAGTGCAGAAACCACTAGGGTGGAAACTAATAAGATCGGTTGGTTGGGGGCTCCAAAAATCAAAAAAGAGTTGAAAGGAAGTAATAGCACCCCCAATAAATTTAAAAAACTTACCTGTTGAAATACATAGCTATGAAATAATTTTTGAATATCAAATAAATAACCAACTCCTAATTCAAATAAAATTTTAGTGAGGACTGCAGCACCTAATATGCCCGCTATTTTGATAAACATTAAAATGTCTACTTCTAGTTTTTCAATGAAATAAATATAGCTAAGCAATCCAATAAGCGTAGCATTCACACAAAAATTTAGAAACAATACCACATCAAAAGAGTCTAAAAAATGATGATCTTTGAAATAAACTCTTAAATAATTTGAGGTTCCAGGGAGTTTTAAAAAATGTATAAACCGATTGTAATTTATAAGCTTAGCGGTTGCAATGAGAGCCAGACTAATTATAATAATTGCAGTATACAAATCGTTATATATAATCTCTCTAACCATATGCAAATTTATGAAGAATATTTATAAAAAGAGTCCGCTAAAAATAACTTACTTTTGCTAAAATATTTCTACTGAATGCAGGACGCCATTGTTGTCATACCAACTTATAATGAGATCGAAAACATAGAGGGCATCTTAGCAGCTGTGTTTTCTCAATATAAAGAGGTTCATGTTTTGGTTGTTGATGATAATTCGCCAGATAAAACCGCTCAAAAGGTAGAGGCACTCCAAGCCACATACAACAATCGTCTTTTTTTGCTAAAAAGAATTGGAAAGCTAGGACTGGGTACAGCCTATATCGAAGGCTTTATATGGAGCCTGTCTCGTTCCTATGAATTTATTTTTGAAATGGATGCCGATTTTTCTCACAATCCGAAAGATCTTCAGCGCCTTTATGACACTTGTAAAATTCAGAATGCCGATGTTGCCGTTGGATCGCGTTACATTAAAGGGGTTAATGTTGTCAATTGGCCGTTAGCAAGAGTTTTGCTTTCATATGGCGCTTCTATATATGTTCGGATCATTACCGGAATGAAAGTTTTGGACCCAACGGCAGGTTTTGTGTGTTACAAACGAAAGGTTCTTGAATCTATCGATTTAGAAGCTATAAAATTTATTGGCTATGCATTTCAAATTGAAATGAAATATACTGCCTACAAAAAAAACTTTAATATCAAGGAAATCCCAATTATCTTTACCGATCGACGCTATGGAGTTTCAAAACTGAATAAAGGAATCATTTCTGAAGCAATTCTAGGGGTCATCAAAATGCGATTAAAAACAATTTTAGGAACATCATAAATGTACAATAAATCTATACTCATTAAAAATGCCCGAATTGTCAACGAAGGAACCATCTTTGAGGGTGATGTATTAATAGAGGACCAATATATCAAAGAGATCGCCATTTCTATCAGTGTTAAAAACTCTGAAGTAACCGTCATTGATGCCGAAAACAACTACCTCATCCCAGGAGTTATAGACGACCAAGTACACTTTAGAGAACCTGGTTTAACTCACAAAGCAACGATTGAAACAGAATCCAGAGCGGCCATAGCAGGTGGAATCACCTCTTTTATTGAAATGCCAAACACCAAACCTCAAGCGACCACCATTGAAAAATTAGAAGACAAGTTTCAGATCGCTGCCAATACATCCTCTGCAAACTACTCATTTATGTTTGGGGGAACGAATGATAATTTAGATGAAATATTAAAAGTTGATCCCCTCAAAGTGGCAGGACTTAAACTTTTTTTAGGGTCCTCAACAGGGAATATGCTTGTTGATAATCCGGAAGTTTTAGAGAAAATATTTAAAAGCACCGATTTGTTGATATCTGTTCATTGTGAAGATGAAGATACGATCAAGCAAAATACAGCCCGTTATTTGGAACGCTACGGAGAAGACATCCCAATCAAGTGTCACCCAGAAATCAGAAGTGAAGAAGCCTGTTATATTTCCTCTTCAAAAGCGATTGCTTTAGCTAAAAAAACGGGAGCTCGTTTGCACGTATTTCATTTATCAACAGCAAAAGAAACAAAATTATTTTCAAATAATAAGCCACTAAAAGATAAAAAAATTACTGCTGAAGTATGTATCCATCACCTTTGGTTTTCTGATGAAGATTATGATAAAAAAGGTACTTTTATCAAATGGAATCCTGCTGTAAAATCAGCCAAGGACAGAGATGGGTTGTGGAAAGCTCTTTTAGAAGATAAAATTGATGTAATTGCATCCGACCATGCCCCACATACCTTGGAAGAAAAATCAAACAAGTACACCAAGGCACCCTCAGGTGGTCCCCTTGTACAACATGCACTTGTAGCCATGATGGAAGCGCATCACAACGGCCGAATTTCAGTCGAAAAAATGGTTGAGAAGATGTGTCATAATCCAGCAATTTTATTTCAAATTGAAAAAAGAGGTTATATTAGAGAAGGGTATTTTGCAGATTTAGTACTGGTAAATCCAAACAATCCATGGACAGTCACTAAGGACAACAGTCTTTACAAATGTGGGTGGTCGCCTTTTGAAGGCTCAACGTTTAAGTCTCGAGTGACACATACCATTCTCAACGGAACAGTTGTCTATGAAAATGCAAATTTTACAAATCATAATGCAGCTATGCGCTTAACATTCAACAGATGAAAATAGTTCTTTTAGCAGTAAGCACTTTGTTTTTTATGTCCTGTGAAACCTTAGAGGTAAACAAGCCAACGGATTTGATTTCAGAAGATCAAATGGTAGAAATTCTTTATGATGTCGTACTTATAAATTCTGCAAAAGGAATCAATAAACAATCACTGCAAAACAAAATTAAAAATCCACAGGCATATATCTACGAAAAACATAATATCGACAGCCTTCAGTTTGCCAAAAGCAACGCTTATTATACGTTTAAAAATGAAATCTATAAATCCATTTACGAAAAATTAGATTTGAAATTAATAGCTCAAAAAAAAGAATATGAAGCGCTGCTTAAAGAAAAAAAACGTATTAAAAATTCCATTAAAGAAAATAAGAAAACAAAAATAGAATCTTTGAAAGTTGAGGGTCAAATTCAATTTGAATCTAAGATGAGACCTCCTTTAGAAAAAGTTGACACACTTCAGAAACAACTGTTGAAATAGGTTTGAATGTGAACTCCGTTTTGGTCTTTAAAAATTTTTCCGAACTGTAATAACTTTTGGTTCTTAATGTCTTACTCAAATTTTTAGTAAGCCGCCTTTTTTTGCCCGTTAATATATGTTTCATCCAGTCCAGACGCCATGCAAAGGCAAGCATCCACTTTGTCGCTATTTTTTTGGGTGGTGCTAATTTGAAAGCATCAGAAATTAGCGTTGTAAAATCTAAAAAAGAAAGATTCTCAGCTACTAATATATAACGGTCATTGTTTTGGCCGCTATTCATTAATAAAATCATACTTTTTACAACATCCTCAACTCCAACATAGCCAGAAACCCCATTTGTGCTATAGTTCAGTCCTTTATAAACACGTTTAAAAAGACCTCCACTACCAGATCGAAAAAAACCGGCACCTAAAATCACTCCTGGATTTACAATGACACTCGAAACACCTTCTTGAATTCCTCGCCACACTTCCATTTCAGCTTCGTATTTTGTAATGGCATAGACACTTTGATTTTCTTGAGAATCCCAATCGGTTTGTTCTGTTATTTTCACAGGATCATGGCCTATTGTGGCTACAGAACTCACATAACAAAGCTTCTGAATGGTATTAGTAACACATAAATTAACAATGTTAGCAGTCCCAGTAATATTAACCTTTCGTAGTTTGTTATAATCGTTTGGATCAAATGAGATTAATGCCGCAGAATGGTAAACATGCGTAACACCCTTAAATGCTTCGGTAAGTTTTGGAATATCATTTAAATCAGCTTCTAACCATTCAATTCTATTGAATTGTTCTTCTATGGTAGTGCTATAATATGAGAACACATTTTTTACTTTCTCAATGGTTTTTTTGTTTCGATAGATGGCACGAATTTTTTGTTGAGATTTGCTGAGTTCAAACAACAAATGGCTTCCGACCAATCCAGTACCTCCAGTGACTAATATCATTCCACTAAATTACTATTTTTTCTTTTCTTGTAGCTAATGAATCTGTTATCTTTGTCTTAATTAAATTTATAATAATGACCAGTAATTTTATAGAAGTTTTACGTTGGAGAGGAATGATCCATGATGTGATGCCTGGGGCAGAAGCCCATTTGTTAGAACAAATGAGAAGTGCTTATGTTGGTTTTGATCCCACAGCCGATTCGCTACACATAGGAAACCTAGTACCAATTATGCTATTGGCACACTACCAACAATGTGGTCACAAGCCTTTTGCTTTGGTGGGGGGAGCTACTGGAATGATCGGAGATCCATCTGGAAAATCGACAGAACGTAATTTCTTAGACGAAAAAACACTGCGTCATAACCAAGAATCAATTAAAAAACAACTGGCTCATTTTTTAGATTTTGATAGTGGTGAAAAAAATGCCGCCGTCCTTGTCAATAATTATGACTGGATGAAAGATTTTTCATTTTTAGATTTCATCAGAGATGTAGGAAAACACATTACTGTCAACTATATGATGGCCAAAGACTCTGTTAAAAACAGAATTTCTGCAGAAAGCTCCGATGGCATGAGTTTTACAGAATTCACTTATCAATTGGTCCAAGGCTATGATTTTCTTCATTTATTCAAATCACACGACTGTACCATTCAGATGGGAGGCAGCGACCAGTGGGGAAATATTACAACCGGAACAGAGCTTATTAGACGTGTTGGGAATGGGAAAGGTTTTGCCATTACCTGTCCTTTAATTACAAAATCCGACGGTTCTAAATTTGGTAAAAGTGAAGGTGGAAATGTTTGGTTAGATGCCAAGCGAACTTCCCCTTACAAATTCTATCAATATTGGTTAAATTCCAGTGATGAGGATGCTGAAAAATATATTAAAATATTTACGTTTTTAGAAGAAGAAGACATTAAGTCGCTCATTGAAATTCATAAAGAGCATCCCCATTTAAGACAACTCCAAAAACGTTTGGCACAAGAAATCACGACCATGGTTCACAGCCAAGCTGATTTTGAAAACGCCGAAAAAGCCTCTACTATTTTATATAGTAAATCGTTTAAAGCAGACATTCAAACTTTGGACGAGGCTACTTTTTTAGATGTGTTTGAAGGCGTTCCAACTGCCGAAGTTTCAAAATCACTTTTAGAACCTGGCCTGGATATGATTGCTGCTCTTTCTGCCGAAACCAATTTTTTAGCATCAAATGGTGAAGCGCGTCGCGCGTTGAAAGAAAATTCGATTTCGGTGAATAAAGAAAAAGTAGGGGAGGACTATCTAATTTCAAATGCAGACCTGATTAATAACACCTATGTAATCATCAATCGAGGAAAGCGAAGTACTTTTATTATTCGCGTGGTTTAAAGTACCATCAAATTGCAGCCTCTGATGTCGGACTGATCAAAGCGTCCTAAGATTTCAAAACGACCGTCAGATTTAATTTTACCCAAATCTTGAGTGGCAATAAACGCACAGGAATTGATGTTAGCTAGGTCAATGATATTCACACCACCAGACCTTTCAATCGGCTGAATGCTCAATGCATCTTCCGGATCTCTTGTTAGAACTTTCATCCATGGAGGGGTTTCAAAAACGCCTTCTCCTTTAGAATAGGCTTGTGACAACAGTTCTGTCATGCCATATTCGCTATGAATAGCATCCACGCCAAATCCTTGTTTTAAAAGTGCATGCAACTCCGATTTTACAAGCTCTTTTCGTTGGCCTTTCATACCGCCCGTTTCCATGACGATGGTATGTTTTAAGTTGAATGAATGTAGTTCAATTAAATCTAATAAGGCATATGACACTCCTATAAGGATCGTTTTTTGACCTTTAGCCTCTAGGCTAATGAGCGTATCTTTCAAGGCTTCTAAATCGTGCAAATAAAATCCACTTTCAGCCTGTTTGGACTGTACAATCATATCATTTGCCATATACACTAAAGACGAACCTTCACGTTCTAGATAAGAAGGCAGTAAAGCCAATACCGTATAATCTCTGATATTTCCATAAAAGGATTGAAATCCTTTTCTAAAGCTATGTTTATAAACATTTAGATCACTCACATGGTGTTTACTCAATACACTTCCTGTGGTTCCGCTACTTGTAAAAATGGCTTCCGCAGCTTTGTTAGTAGATGCAATAGTATGGGTTTTAAAAAACTCAATCGGTAAAAATGGAATTTGCTCTATAGAGTTGATGTCACTCGGGTGTTTATACAGTAAATCACAAAAAGATCGATACACAGGATTGTGTTCAAATTGAAATTTGAATATTTCTAAAGCGGTGGTTGTAAATTCGGCTTCGGATTGAATGTTGAAAATTGAATTTATACTTTGCATGTACATTGTCTTGCAATACAAAAATAGCTAAAAATAAAAAGAGCGTTGCCAACTAGCAACGCTCTTTTTAAAGAATTTATTTTTTGATTACTGAATAATCAATTTTTTAGTGATTGTTGCTTCGCCTTGGGTCAGCTTCACAATATAAACCCCAGTATTAAGGCTTGATACGTCTAAGCGTCCATTAACAACTGCTGCATTGACGACTTGCTTGCCTAGGACATCAAATACATTGGCTTGAATAGCTCCAGATCCAGTTGATGAGATGTTTACAAAACCACTCTTTGCTGGGTTAGGGTATAATTTAAATGCATTCGAAATAAAATCTTCGTTAGATAATGTATCTGGAGTTACTGCAGCATAAGAAGTTCCAATACGTAATTCATCAAATAAGATAGAGGGAGTTTCACCAGCACTGTCTTGTCTTATAATAAAACGATCGATAGTAGCAGCGGGGGTGCCATCCGTTTCTGAAAAATCTGGTGTGGGTTCTGTCCCAGCAAATGAAGTTGGGTTAACCCATCCTTTTACGGTTCCTACACCTGGTGCATAACTTAACACTATTAAAACAGTATCTCCAACGTTATATGTTCCGGCAAAAACGGCACCAGAAGAAGCATTGGTAATTGATATTTCGTAAGTGGTGCCAACAGGATCGGTGTTTGGATGAGCCCAAACTCTTGTGTCAAAAGTAGAATCTCCCTCAGCTAGTGCAGCAAAATAGCCTCCATCTGTTAGGTCTGTAATACTAGATTGATCTGTTATGTTAAAAAGAAATGAAGCGTATACTTCACCTGAAGTTACTCCTGTAAATTCAATTTTGTTGTCAATTCCACTTCCATCAAAGCTAATATGATTTCCTGTTTGAGCAGCAAGTCCTGTGTAAGATAGCCCGCCTGGCCCACCAATCAGGACATTATCTCCGCTGTAAAAGCCGGTCCAATTTGTTTGATCATCAAGGTTTGCACCTACAGTATAATCAAATGCCTCATAAAGCGGTAATTCAAGTGCAGGCTCACAGTCTGCCGAGAAAATAGTGTAATCTACATTACAAATATTTCCTTCTGTAACGTTTATAATTACATCTGTTCCCTCAGCAACTCCTGTTACCGTAATGGTGCCTGTTGCATCTGTCGTGGGATCTCCAGCACTCAAATCAACGGTTCCAGAGTCGGCTGTTACTATGAAAGTTCCATTACCACCTCCAGAGAAATTTATTGTAGCAGTGTATGTGTCAACGCTGGCTGTTATGGCATCACAAACTACAGAAGGTGATGTTAAAGAAAAATCACAAGTTGGAGTTCCCCATTGTCCTGGATCAAAATCAGCTGGCGCAGTTCTAGGTGCATTAACGTGTGATGTACAGTCAGCTACAGTTGAATCTGCCCAAACGTTCCATTCAGTTTCATTAAATGCTGTAGCACCAGTAGTTACAGTGGTCAGACGTTCAGCTCTACCATCTTCATACTCAGCACAAGTTCCAGAATTGTCTGTATTAGTATCTGCTTGAAAATCATAAACTCCGTAAAAATCTACAATTGTATCAGCTCCATTAACCAAAGCTAAATCATCATCGCCATTGCTTCCAGCAACCCCATTATTAATGTTGTCAAGCAGGTCTGGAGCAAATCCATACACGGTTTCAAAACTTCCAGAAACGAAATCGTATCCAATTAAATAAAATGAGCCAGCTGCGATTGTTCCTGTTAAATCTAAACTTATGTTGACTCCAGAATTACCATTAAGGTATTTGTCAATTTGCCAGCCATTTCCTTCTGTAAAATCTACATCTGTGGCTCCAGCATTATAAAGTTCAATGAATCTTGCGTTTGCATTATTATTTGGATCCGCAATTTCAGTAATAAAGACCTGCCCAAAAGACAAGCTTGTAATTGTAAGTGTTAGTATTAAAACGTAAATTTTTTTCATAGTTTAATGGTATTGGTTAATATTATTACTTCAA
>JABHDE010000011.1 GCA_018673215.1 Formosa sp.
GGATTCTTCTCTGTATGACATCTCAAGTATATTATTTTCAGTTAATTATATTTTAATTTTTCGTTTTTATCCCAAATTCCCCAACGCGCTCCTACATCTCCTTCGTGATGCACTTTCCAAGACTCATCAAATGATGAAAAATAGAAAAATGGTATTTTATTTTTATTGGCCCAATTGGACGTTTCTATAAAATACCTCATTGCATTTATTTCGGTTGGGATTGCTGACTCTAAACTATCGCCTTGATTTGGCCAGCCTGTTTCTGTAATAATGACTGGTTTTCCATTGGAAACTAGCTGTGTAACAGCATACATTTGTTTTAAATAAGTTGTTGATTGATCAATATTACAACCTTCCCAAAACGGGTAGCAATTTACTAAAATAACGTCACATGCGTCTATAAGTTCTGATCTTTTTACAAACTGATAATAGGCATCAACATAGCCTACAGGAATGCCTGGTAATGCTTCTTTTACTCTGTTGATATAAGCAATCAATTCTTCTTCAGTAAGTTCTTCACGCATTAAGGCTTCATTTCCTACGACTGCGATATCAACAAAACCAGATTTACCTAGCTTTATGAGTGCATTTATTTCTGTTTCGTTTTGAGTTTTATCATCTCCAATCCAAGCACCAACCATGGTCTTAAGCTCTTTTTGTTGAGCCACTTTTGGAATGAGTTCATTTCCATCAGTACAAGAGAAAGAACGCACCCATTGAGTATAAGGCGCTATGACTTCCATACGTTTAGTAATTTGAGATTCAGATAATTGATCTCCAATGTTTTGACCCTCTAAATACGGACTAAAACACAAACCGTGCAAACCATTATTTAATGTTTTGGAAAATAAGGCTATAATTTCTGAATCGGTTTTTGATGAAAAATCAGTATGAGAAGAGTTATCTATTTTTAAATCAGAGCTTAGCAACGACGCTAGTTTATCTGTTTGGTAAAACGATGTTGGTTTCTGTTCAGACTTGATTCGTTTGTCCAATTCCGCACGTACTTCTCCAGCACTTTCTTCAGTGACGCTATATCCTCGCATTACAAACATAGCAATTACGGTTCCTAAGATAGGAATTCCAGAAAACGATAATCGTAATCCATCAACGGCTCCTTCGGGTTGGACAGAAACTCCTGAATCGAAACCAACCGAACTCATAATTACGCCACTTAGTCCACCTGCAATTGCAAAACCAAATTTGACCATCAACCAATAGATAGCTCCAAAAGTACCTTCTCTTCTCAGCCCTGTATTGAGTTCATCTAAATCAATCACATCGGCTGTCATAGACATCATTAATAAAAATAAACTTCCAATACCAAAGGAGAAAAAAGGAAGTGCAAAAATAAACATATAGGGTTTTCCTGGTATAAAGAGAAACCAAAGCATCAAATACCCTAAAACAGATATTCCTTGTGAAATCAAAAAGGCCTTCTTTTTTCCCATCAATTTAGACATTTTAGCCACGATAGGAATCACTAAAAAGGTGGTACCGAGAGCTCCTAAGCAGCCAAAAAGTGTCGGCCAAATTCCAGCTGCTCCAGCATCACCTTCAAAGAGGTGATAAACAATAATAAAGAATGAAAATGAGGCAATCGTCATAAATGCGTTGTACACTAAAAAAGTAGCGATACATAGTTTTCTAAATGGTTTGATTTTAAAAGCACTTACAAAACCTGATCCTATTTCTTTCAAACTATTTCCTATATTTTTTAAATTTAGAGGAGAATAGTCTTCGTCTAAAGTTGATTTACTTTTAATAAATATTCCTGGAATCATCGCACAAATAGCGGAAATAACTCCAACCCAAATGGCAAGTGTTCGCGTCGCAACTTCTGCAGATTCAAACCACTCAGGGTCATACATAATCACCCAAAACCAAGGCGCAATTACCCAGGCCCATTGCCCTATAAATTGAGCAGTTGCCATGATGCTAGTACGTTCGTGAAAATCATTGCTCATCTCATACCCCATTGCAACATAAGGAACGCTAAAGATGGTAATTCCCAAATAAAATAGAAATGACCAAATCATAAAATAAACGAAGTTATAATCAATTCCAGCATCTTTATAAAGTTGCCACATAGCAATAAATGAGATACACAAAATAATAGCACCAATTATCACATATGGTCGTCGTCGTCCCCATCGTGATTTTGTGTTATCTGAGATATATCCCATAATAGGGTCTGTAAAGCTATCGAAGAGTCTTGGGAAAAAATAAATAACACCCCACATCCAACCCGGAAAACCTAAATCTTGAACCAAAACAACCATAAATATACCTAAAGCAGCTGGAAACATTTGATTAGCAAGCATACCTATACCAAAGGCTACTTTTTGGCCGAATGGTACTTTTTCTAAATTTATAGACATAGAGAATTGGTTTTTAGTTTGTGTGTGTTAGTTTGTGTATTATTTTGGTACTACTATAGTTTGAATTGCTTGGGGTTGTATGGTTATTAATTTTGAAGTTTTTCCTAAAGAAAGTTCAAAGGATTTTAGTTCTTTTCCTTCGTTAAAAACGACTATAGCAATAGACCCATCTGGGTTTTGTGCAGCTGTAACTTGTAAGTCTGCATCCGTTTTATCTAAACCAATCACTTTTGCTCCTGGTCGGATGTATTTACTAAAATGTGCCATCGTGTAGTAGAGTGGCGTAAAGTATACTTCATCGTTGTCTGGATCGACAATTACTGGGGCTACACACCAGTTTTTAAACCAGTTTGGGCCCCCTTGTCTGTCTAAGACCATATTCCAATCTACCCAACCATCGACCCAATTGTTTAGGCATCCAATAATGTCTCGTGCATACCTGTTGACTGGAGCATATTTTGGGTGTAAATATTTTTTAGCGGGTTCTCTCCAGTCGTAACCCCAATCTGTGGCCTCTTTTGACCAGTACCATTTGTCATCTTGCCATTTTGGTATTTCAGAGTCTATACAACCTTCGGTTTCGATTAAATATTTGTTGGGTGCCTTTTCATGTGCATACTGTAAAGCTTTTGGGAAAAAGTCGTAAGTACTTTCATACCAATGGATTGCAGTTCCTGAATAATACTTGGAAGTAGCCTCATTTTCATACATTACATCTACCCACTCTTTTAAACCATCTCTATTTTGATCGTATCCTAAAATTTTAATCTCTGATTTACCTAGTTCTTCAAGTTTTGGACCTAAATGGTTTTGCACAAAATCTGTTTCTTCTTCTGGTGAAAAATGCATACTCTCCCAGTTATTGCCATTTCCATGAGGTTCATTTACGGGTGTTAATCCCCAAATATCAATGCCTTCAGATTTATAGGCCTCCAAATACTTAGAAAAAAACAAGGCAAAGGAATCATAGTATTCTGGAAGTAATTTTCCACCAACATATTGTTTATTATCTTTCATCCATGGCGGTGCAGTCCAAGGGGATGCTATGATATTGAAGCCCTCTTTTGAGATTGCCAAAGCATCTTTTATCATTGGAATTAAATCATCTTTATCTTCTTTGATACTAAAATGTTCTAGCGTCATATCGTCTGCAATAGGTGCATATGTATAGTTATTTAATGAAAAATCGCAGGAACTTATATGGGTTCGCGTCAATGAATAGTTAGCGCCATCTTCACTAAAATAAGCTTCAAGTATTTTAGTTCTGTTTTTTTCACTCAAACGATTTAGTAAGTAGGCTGAAGATTCGGTGAATGAGCCTCCGAAACCAGTAATAGTTTGAAATGTTTTTTCAGGATTCAATTGGATTTTAGAAGGGTGTTCAGAAAATTCAAATTCTGACACTTGAGTTAACTTATTCCCCTGTTCAGAAGTTTCATAAACTGTAACTTCTAGAGATTGATTGGAGGTGCAGGCTGTGAGCATTGCGAATATAATTAAAAAATGATATATTTTTAAATGTTTCATATTAATGAGTCTTTATAAGTTCTTTTTTGACTGGGGGTAATTCTACTTCAAGAAATAAGGCTTCTTTGTTACCATTATAGGTTTTAGTAATAGGTTTTCCGCCACGAGTTAATCCATTAAAAACCCCTTGATCTACTAAATCCCAAAGAGCATATTTTGCTTTTCCATCTACAGTGAATAAACCAAAATGGTTTTCCGACCCACCTGGATTGTGAGCATCTTTCCATGGTTCGTCAAAGGCTTCAAAGTAGAAACATGACATTTGAGCGTCATTCGTCCATTCACGAATATAGTTGTAAAAAATAGCCTCCTTGTATTCATCGGTTGCTTTGGAGCCTTTGGAGCCATAGTAGCCATTTGAATAACTTGCCCAACCTGTTTCACCAATATGAATTGGTTTGTCAACTCCTAAACTTTTAACATAGCTTGCTACACTATCGACTTGAGAAACGGCGTATGATTTTGCGCGTTTCATGGCTGTGTCGATACGTTTTAAACTTGACAGTTGAGTTTCATCACCAAAAATGCCCCAAAAAATAGGATTGTAATGTGTATCATGCATTGGATAGGTATGAATAGATAAGTAATCCACAGCTTTAATCAATTTTGTAAGATCTTCTACATGGTATTGAGAATCTCCTCCACCCCATGATGCAAAATTATCTGAACTAGTTATCCAAATATCCTTAGATAATTTCCCTGTTTGTTTTAAGGATTGTAAATGAGAAACCCATTTTAGGATTACGTTGGGTTGTACATAATAGGAGGTTGCCCATTTTACCATGGCCTCGTTTCCAACAGCAATAACTTTCACAATATCTGGGTATTCGTTTGATAGGGCTACAGCACGATCAATTTCTTCAGCGTTCTGAGCACTTTCGACATTATGGTTAACTGGCCTATCAGTCCAAGCATTTAAACAATCGATCCAAGCACCTAGCATCAAATACATTTCAAAGTTTGGATCTTCATTTTTTAGTTCGCGTATGGCTTTTAAAATATTTGATGCATGAGCTAATTGAACATTATAAGTTCGTAATATTCGAATATTCATCGCATGAAGAATTTTAATATCTTCTTTTAGCTCTCCAATAGTTGGCTGAAAATCTCTTGATAATTTTCTATACCCTCCATAAGAGATGGCTAAGTAGTTTGAATTTCCTAATATATCTTTAGCAGTCACTTTTTTTTGTATTTGATCGTTTGGTATAATTTTTTTTGGTTGACTTTCATTGCAGGACATTATAATAAAAACAAGCAGTATTAAATTTAATATGTGTATTGTTTTTTTCATAACATCTCTTAGATATTATTTTAATCTACCTTTTTCCAAGTTTACATTTAATTGGATGACTTCTCCATTTCGATTAAATACTTGGGTGCTTATTTCTGTATCTAAGCTTAAGTGGTTAAATGTTTTTGAAGTTCCATCACTGAAATCAACTGTTATACTATCTTCTTCTGAAATAGTATAAATAACAGGAACTTGGCAGTAGGTAAAACAAAGCGAACCTTCTGAAACAAGAATGCTATCTTTTTTGTTAGGAATAGCGATGTAATGAAAGATATTGCTTTCTTGTAAAAACTCATCCTTTCTCAACAAACGTGGACTAAATCCTAGTTTTCCATCAGATACTACCACGCCTAGTTCGCCAAAACGCGACAATACATCTTCTTTTACCTGTCCAGTCATACCGGGTTGTTGTGCTCCTTTTCCTGCTGGCGTATGCGAATAGGCATCTGTTGGGAATGCGCCATAGAGTTGAGGAGATTTATGCACACCAATTCCTGCATTAATTTCGTAGTAATGTTCTAGTAATTTTCCAACGGATGTTTCGTCCGATTTAGCATCCATAGCTGAATTACAAGTTTCTAGCACAGCCAACTGTAATTTAGAAACCATGTGCCAATAAATAGAGCCTAATCCTTCATAGCCATAAAAAGTACCTGAACGACCTGTAAAAGCCTTGTGATTAAAGACTTCTTCAAAAATTTGAAGTATTTTTGGAGTTTCTGACTTTGCAATGGCTTCATAAGAAGTTCGTGAAAGTTCTAATAAAGCCGCTTTTAGATCGTTGGAATTTTTAAAGTTTCCATTAAAATGGTGGTCACCATTAACATCTTTCTCTAAAATCTGTATGTTTCCATCAGAAACCAGCTGAACTAACAGCTCAGAGGATGTAACAGCAGCTGGCGATATTGTATTTCGCTCAATAAATCCTTTTAGTTCTTTGTATGGATACAGTAAGTAACTGTATTGATCTGGACGGAAAAGTTTACTAGCTTTCATTGCATCCAAAACAGACAAGGACTGTTTAGTTGATAAATATTTTGAACTTAAAACTGCAACTTGCCCTTCAAGCATTTCATCCAAATATGTAATTGAAATACTATTGTTGTCGTTTATTGTCATTAAATTATACGCGTGGTATAAATTGTCTTCACGTTTATTTACTTCAATAGAGTGTTCTAAGTATTGAAGACTTACTTCAATAAACGATTTTATATCTTGAACAGATATTTTATTTTTCCTTCCTGAGAAAGCAGCTTTATAAATCTGATCTCTATAATTACTACCTGCATTTCCTAAGGCGTCTAAAATAACTTTCCTATCTGTGTCGCTGATACGTCCAGAAAGCAAGTGTTGATTGTTTTTAAAGGTTTTAGAAATTGCATCAAAGAAAGTGACAAGCTCTTTAGAGACTTCTACGGAATCTAAATCAGATTGAACAATAACAGTATCAAAGAATTTTAAGAAACGTCTTAAATAATACAAGGTAACCATAGAAACACCACTTCCTACTAAGGCATTGTTCGCGTCGTTCCATTCAGGACGTTGCGTATTCATCCAAATTCCTCCTTCAGGAATAAAGTTTGAAAGTTTAGCTAAAGTAGTGGCTAATATTTTTTCGATGAAATTGACTTTAACAATAAATCTATTTTCATCACGTAACAAGGCACCATCGGCTCCTAGCTCTATGCGTTGTTCTCTAATTTTATGATCTAATGCTTCATCAAATTCAATCGTATCTTTTGGGTTTTCAAGCAATGCATCGTAGCTCTTGATTTTATAAGGTACGTTGGCATACACAAACAAATCTTTATCAAAAAGAGTTGCTAATTTTCCAGGTTGATGGTTTTCAATAAACTCTAAAAATTTGAGTAAATAAATCACTTGGTGATCTCCCCAATAACCAATATACGACCACGGGTCGTCTGGCTCTATCGTTTCCCAGTCAAATCCATCCTTAGTAACACGGTAAGGATTGTAACCGTCGAAAGTGGTTGCATTCAAAAACTTATGAATCATACTTTCTATAAAGTCAGGATACGAATGCGCTAGCGCTTCCCAATTTTGAAAAATATCACGCCAATTTCCTTCGTAATCTAATATTTTTGATCCATCAATTTCACTTTTGGTATTGATAGAGAATTTATTCCAAGGACGACTAGGATCCCCGTGTCGACGGCTAAATTTTAATGGCATATACTCAAAACACAAACGTCTGAAATTAGAGTCATCTACATCGTGAGCAAGTTCTTGTAAAACAGAAAGTGTGAATTTTTCTGGAAGATTCTTTATGCGATCTTCTGTCGTTCTGGCTACTTTTTTATTGGCTTTAGAAAGGTAATTTTTAAAATCCCATCTTTCAATCTGGTAATTATCATCAAAAATCCCACCTCTCATAATGTTGAATAAGGTATTAGAGAAATGACGAGTGTCTCTAAATTTGTCTGCCGATAGTTGTAAACCATCAGAAGCGGCATTTAAAGCAATTAATCTTGTAGTTCCTTTCTCAATTTTTTGGTTGATTAGATCCCATAAACCATCGTTGGCTTTAATAGTGTTGATGAGCTTTGCAATCGCAGAATGATTTTTATTGACTTCAGCGACAAGCAACCACTCTTTGTTAGCTTGTGGAGATAAAACAATTTGAGAGTTCACAAAATACGCCCCTTTCTCGGCTTTAATATCTGTTTCTTCTAAAATTTCATGTTGTTTTCTAAAGCTATCTAGTTGTAAGGAAGATAATAGATGTTTAGAATTCTCTAAACCTAAAGACCAAACAATGTTGGCTTTCAAAGCTTCACTAGGTTCTGCTTTATCAACAATGATTGCACTTAAAGCATAAATCCCTAAACCAGAACTTTTTTCTAACTCACTTCGTTTGTATGCATCTACTAAATTACTACTCGAGTTTTGTAGGTCGCTCCCAACACCATAAGGTAAAATATTCTGAATACCATCCAATACATTAATTTCTACTTTAGAATTCGCAGTATTGATGAGTTTCGATTTTTTAATAAACCCAAAAGTATTTGTAGAATTCCATTGGTACTGAAAGGTCAGTTCTAAATCATGATTAATCTCTTCAAATAAAACTTTATTTCCGTACTCATTTTTATATAAATTTCGAGTGGTATTGTACTTACCTGCAAAACGATTCGAAAACGGTTCCCATAAATGAATTTCATCATTTTTAAGGACTTGAAAGATAGATTTACTTCCTGTAATTTCTGCGGCTTCCGTAATTTTATCATCAGTGTAATAAGGAAATAACGCAAATTCTGAATTTTTTCTTCCAGCGGTTAAACTTCCATTACTCGAAATAAACATCCAGTGATTTGAATCACTAACGATACTCATAAAAAATGGCCGCATTTTGTCACTGTTAGAAATCTTGTAATAGACTTCATTATCTATATTAACCAAGGATCCATCAATGCTTTTATCCTGATTTGCGTCTTTGCTTTTTGCTGAAAAAATAGTTTTTTTTGTCATTTAATTTATTGTCAATAAACTTCTTTTAATAATTGTTTGAAGCTGTATAGTTCTTTAATATCTTTTAACTACTAGAGTTGATTGTGTTTAAAATTTTCAATTTAGGATTTCAAAAATAAAAAAGGAAGGATAAAATCATCTCAACTTTTACCTTTTTATTGATATTTTATTTCAATTTTTTGGATAAAATAAAAATATTGGGGTTCTTTTAAGAATATGTAATTTACATCGAATATAGATGCAGTATTCACGATTTTAAAAAAAAGGCTAGAGAATATTTTCCCTAGCCTTCTAAAAATTTATTCAAAAGTTATGTTGTCGAAATAGATGATATTATCTGATGTTCTTCCATCTAAGTCAAAATCAGGGAATACAACAATCTGATCAATATTTGTAGAACCGTCTAGTCCGTTTCCAATACGACTGCTAAAATCAAACGTCAACTCTTCCCATGCATTAACTACAGTGTTAGCCACTTTAATTTCAACTTGTGCTCCTCCTGCAGGATTAACTAATTTAATACCTACATCACTGATGACAGTTTTGTATACCATAATTTTTATGATATCATTTGAAGCAGAAAGATCCCATGTAATCCCCATTTCTCCGTGAGCAGTTTCAGTACCAGCCCAAGGTTGTCCAGATTGAAGTGTGGTATATTTAGCTACAGTAGCAGAGGTATTTGCTCCTGAAGCATCTGGATTTGGAACAAACTCTAATGGTGGATTGGTATCATTTTCAAAAGCATTCCAAGTCCAGTTAGCTCCATGTCCATTTTCTTCAAAATCAATTGGAAGCGTAAGGTTATAAGAACCGCCGCCACCGCCACCGCCGCCGCCAGAACCGTCGCCGTATAGTTTTAGATCATCAAAATAATACGTATCGGTGCTGTTTGTGTTTAAGTCAAAGAATATAACAACCTTGTTAAATTTGTCTGAATTTGCAGGAGCAAACGGAAATGTCAATTCTTCCCATCCATTTGTTATTGATGTTGTTAAAAATAATTCGGAATTGTTACTAGCATTTCCAATTTCTTCTAACTTTAATCTAACTTCTGTACTTGGTCTTGAAGACCATACTTTTATTTTTAAACCACTGTTTGAATTGAAATCTAATTTCGCATCTAAATCATATTGATTATTGTCCCAAGGATTGTTATTTCCTCTAACAACTTGACCAACTTTACAAGATGAATTTACAGCATTGTCAAAATCTGGGTTGTCTACCCATGAAAAACCTGCACCATCAGAGATGAAATCTGCAGATGGATCTGTTTGAAAAGTCATGTTAAGGTTTGAAGCACTGTAAGATTCAGTTGTTTCAGCAGTACAACCTCCGCCGCCGCCGTTGCCTTCACCATAAAGCATTAGATCGTCGATATAATACGTTTGTTCAGTCGCTGAATTTAATTCAAAAAACAGTACAATTTTATCAAATTTATTAGAATCGGCACTTTCAAAGTCAAAGCTAAGTTCTTCCCATGCTCCTGCACTATCGGCTGAAGTGGTTGCTGAAACTTCTTTAAAAACCCCTGCATTGGTTTGATCCTCTAATTTTAATAATACATTTGTGCCTGCCGTTGGTGACCACACTTTCAATTTAAATCCTGTATTTGAATTAAAATCTAATTTTGCATCTAAAGTAAATTGATTGTTAGCATACTGAGCTGAACTGGTTCTGTCGATTTGCCCCACTTTACAAGAAGTGTTTACAGCATTTTCAAAATCAGGATTATTTATCCAAGAAAAACCTGCTCCGTCTGAAACAATACTATTGGATAGATCAGACATAAATGTCATATTTAAATCTGAAGCAGAAAGTGATTCAGCTGTTTCTGAATCACAAGTGCCTACTACTTCACTCACATTAATAGTGATTTCATCCGAGAAGGTGTCGTATGCTCCGGCTACATTGTAAGCTTTTAAAACAACTAAGTACGTTCCGTTTTCATAAACGTTTACTGGGTTGATAAGTCTTGAAGTGTTTACTTCATCACCAAAATCCCAATCGTAAGTTGAGGCATTTGTAGAAGTATTAATAAATGTTACTGTCCCTGTATTTGCATTAATTGTATGCGTAAAGCCAGCTGTTAGTTGTGGTAAAAATGCTTCGTCATCATCACAGCCAATAAAGCTAATTGCCAATATCAGTAGTGAAACTTTTTTTAATGTTCTTAATAAATTTTTCATTGTCTTTTTTATTAGTTAATTCTATTAATTATATACTCTTACGTAATCTACAAGCATGTTTTGTGGAAATAACTCTCCATTATCAGGACTCCCTGGGAAATTACCTCCAACTGCTAAATTGATGATGATGAAAAAAGGTTTGTTAAATACCCAATCACCTGTCACATTTGTTGGTTCAATAGCTTCTGCTTCATCAGTCGCAGCAACACCATCATTAAGTGTGTAAACAGCATCTGCTGGGGTTACCACAATATCAGAAGGTCTGATTTGATTGTATAGAACATCATCTATGTAATAGTTAATGTAATCTGGACCCCATTCGATTCCAAAAACATGGAATCCTGCATCATAACGGTCGTTTCCTAAGTCATAACTTTTAGTAAGATGTCCTTGTGGGTTTGATTCTCCTGAGTATCCAGGTCCGTGAATAGAACCGCTTACCATTGTAGGTTCTTGTCTACGATACTCCATAATGTCAATCTCTCCACATTGTGGCCATCCATCGACATCATAATTTTCACCTAAGAGCCAAAACGCAGGCCAAAGACCAGATCCGCCAGGGACTTTAATACGAGCTTCAAAACGTCCATAAGCTTGAGAAAATTTCCCTTTTGTCAGGAGTCTTGCTGATGTATAGGAAGATCCGTTGTAATCTTCTTGAATTGCAGAAATTACTAACAACCCATTTTGTACCGTTACATTCTCTGAGCGGTCTGTGTAATATTGTAATTCATTATTACCCCATCCATTAAAACCAGTCCCTGTATCAAAGTTCCATATCTCTGAGTTCGGAGCGCCTTCTACATCAAACTCGTCAGACATAACTAAATTTGTAAACGTCGCAACTGTTTGGGTTTCATCGTTAGAACAATTTGAAAGCATGAGCATCGATGCAAAAACAAAGGACTTCAATACTAGGGTTTGAATCCTTATCTTATATTTATTTATTTTATTCATGTTTTGATTTTTTTTATTTATAATAATCTAGTTGCCTCTGTAGAAATAAATATTATCTAGAAAAAACTCTGTTAATGAAGATCCATTAACATTTTCATAAATAATTTGTCCTATGTTAGTTCTGTTGGCTAAGGAGATAGAAAACTCTAGAGTACTCCATTCCCCTGCTTCAAAATCCGAAACATCAAAAAATACTTGTTGAATTGTATCATCTCCACCACCATCAGCTTGGTCTGCACCAAAATCTTTAACAGTTATTAAAAGATCAAGATTAGAAGGCACTTCAGGTATATTTATGTTAAAGTGAAGTTTAGAAAATTCTGTCGCATCAACAGTTGGATTTGAAAATTGGTTTCCAACAAAGTTAAAATTGGTGTAATTAATCATAGTATTACCATTCACTACAAAATCACTTGACAATGTTGTTTGCCATGGTTCCCAATAGCCATTAAAAAAGTCTACTGGAACGTTTGTGTAGCTATCACTATATAAGGAAATAACATTGTTAGCAGCTCTTGTAGGTGTGGGTGCAACTTCAAAACTACCTACCGCATTTACGGTCATTGAGCCCTGTGCTTCTACACCTCCTAAACTAGCTGTGATGACAGCGGTACCACTATTGACCGTTATCACACCAAATTGATCAACAAATGCCAAACTTGGATCTGAAGAAGTGAAATCAAAATAACTTGGAGCTACGTTGAGAGTTTTGTTTAGACCTGATCCTAAATTGAATGTTTGTGTGAGACCTGTGAGTTCTAAATCAATTCCAGAAAAGGCATCTTGTACTAGATCTTGACCATTTGCAATCGCGGGTCTTGGTTGACCGATGGTTCCTAGTTTTTCAAACTTTAATTCGTCTATCCAAAACGTGTAACCATTTCCGCCGGTATTTTGAGTTCCAGCCGAATACCAAAACATTCCTCTTTCGTCAAATAGTTTTGAAGGATCTGGAATTGGAATAACATATTTTACCCAGTTTGTACTCAAACTTATATTTGTTTCGTTGACTTGATATTGGTTCAATCCAAAGTCTTGTCCAAATCCAATTTCTCCAATCACAACACCTTGAGAGGCTTTTGCCCAAAAGGTAAGTGCATCGAACTCTGTAAGATCACGACCAGATCCATCGACTCTTAGTATACCACCTGCATAGTTCCCTTCTGGGTCGTTTGCATTGGGAACGTCAAATCGCATGGAAGCATAACTCTCATACCCTTCGCTTTCGTCAACCGACCAAGCAGTGGCTTTCGAGCCCAAGTAAGGAAAGTAAAAATCACTTCCTAACCCAATTGGTGTATCTGTGAAAATCTCACCAGTTTTAGAGAGGGTTGCAAATTCTGTTTGATCAGAAGTCTCTCTTTCGCAACTCATTAAAATTACAAGGAGTAGCCCTGTAAGGAGTGTAATTTTGGAATGTATAAATTTTAAATTTTTCATTTTTTACAGTGTTTTATTTTCCGATGTTAATATGAATGTATGTTCTTATTTCCCATTCACTTCCATTAGGAAACCCTATTGAACTGATTGGTGGGACTGCTGGATAGGTATTAGGTGGTACAAAATTAGGCGAAAACCTAGGCGAATATTCATTTAAAGAACGCCATGTTCCACGAACCCCTACCTGTGTGTTTGGAAGGATGAACCAATCTGGTTTTCCTAAGGTAGTCGATAAATCTAACATTAATTGTACTGGGTACGTTAAGTTAAAATCTCGGTGGTAATCAAAAGGACCCCAATCGTTAATTTTAAAAGTATGAGTAAGCTTCAATTTGTTATAAATCAATCTGATGTCTCCACCAAATCTTTCTATTAAACGATCGTCGCTACCATTTGCTTGTGCATTACCAGCGTATAAGTTAGCAATAAACCCAAAATCTGGACTTAGCTTAGACACAATACGGGAATGAGCTTCCCATAAATCTTGTGCTGGAGCGGCATTTGGAAACGCAAAAGAAGTACGATTTGCTAAAAATCCAACTGCTGCATCTTGAGCTGTTGGATGGTGACGGAATACAAAACCAAGGTTGAAAGCGAACTTTGCATCTTCAACTCTGTCATTGTTCCATTCGTACATCCATGTACCTGGAGTAGGGTCATAAGTTAACAAGAATTCTCCTGCAGTGGTTTCTCTATTGGCTCTAACTGCAAACGGATCATCTTGAACATTTCTAAGTCGTCCTGTTCCACCGTTCAAATCATTTGGCATGGCCGCAACAATTGGCTTTTGCCATAAAAAGTTAGGTGCAATTTGGAAATCTCCAAATGTATAAGTGAATCCAGAAAGAAAGTTGTTTTGATTTCCACTTCCGGTATCTTTTAATTTCCAACCTGTAAAGGTTTGTGTTTGATCAGACCCTCCATTGGCAACTAAGCCCATGCTAGCTCCTTGTGCATACCACTTAATAGGTCCTTTTTCATAAGTCAGCTTGGCTTTAGCACCCCAGTTGTCTTTTTCATTGATTTCGTCTGTATAAATAACATAGTTATCAGTCGTTCCTTCTGCTATTTGAAATTTACGACCGTTTAGAGGTTGTCCACCCCATAAACCACCTATTTCAAATTTAAAGGCTCCAAATTGTCTTTCGGCTGCCAAAGACACTCTGCGTGTTTTTGGAAGTGGGATTGCAATAGAGGTTACTGCGCTCCCTACATCATCAATATCTTCGTGATACACAGCAGATACGCCCCAATTCCCAAGCTTTCTTCCGTATTTTAAGAGAACGGCTGGATTCGCTCCCCACCAAAGTTGGGGTCCAAAAGCAGCTTTCAAACCTTCTAAAGCACCTTTAGCATCTAACTCTATTCCTGAAATTTCTCCATTATATAAGTCTAAGTTAGGCCCGTAATTTGCTTCTCTGTATAAGTTAAAGAAATCACCTTCATAAGCCCAGTGGTAATGGCCTGTTCTGTAAAAACCTCTAAGATTAAATTCTTTAGCATTCCAGTCAAATTCAGCGTTGTAAATTCTTACTCTGTTAGGGTCTGTAATGTTAACGTTTCCGTCATCTGTGTTTACAGAAAATGGAAGTCCAGGATTTTCATAAAAGATTTCATCAATTGGATTTTCAGCGACATTACCAAGAATATTAAAATTTACATTGGCTCGCATATTTGAAGTAGGGTTTCCCTCTACTCCAATAAAATAGGATTGCATATGATCAAATCCTAGTTCATTTGGATATGCATTAGAATTAGGATCTTCATTGTCAGGAGTTGTAATAAGGGTCCCTCCCGTATTGAAGGATGTAAATTCAGCTCTTAAATTACTTAGTTTAATTTTCTCATTACCACCTAAAGCTGCTTTATCTCCTCTAGCACGAAGAACGGCATCCATTAATTCTATATTATCAAAATGAGTTTTAATAAAATCAGCTGTCACACCTTCGTCATAAGGATTTAATTGATGTGCAATTTTTAAGGCGTAATAAGAGGCACGCGGATATAGCGTGTAAAGTCCTCTAGCGTTGGTAGGGCCTTTTGCACAAACTCCAAACCATTCTTCGTTCATGTTATTTTCACCAGGAGCATAATCAAGTTGGTACCCCCCATTTGACCAAGAAGCATTGTTGTCATGAACCTCTAAATTTTCAGTTTGTCCAAATTTCCACCAGCCATCACTGAATTGAAATGTGAATCCACCAATTGCATTTTCTGATTTTCCTAAACCAGCAGCATTCTCGTATATATCTTTCCAATTTGAAACCATATAATAAGCCTGCATTTTCTGATCTTCAGCATTATCTAAGGCATTAAAAGAATCAGCACCAAATTCGGTTAACATGATCGGCATATCTAATTTTTCTTTAACAGTAGAAAATGCATCAGTAAAAGATGAACCACGATACATATTAGTACCAAAAACATCAATATCCTTACATTCTTCAGCAATGATATCTATAAATAAAACATCACCATTACAAATTGCTATTGGATGTGAAGAGTCTATGCTTTTCATTTTAATTGAAGCATCGTTCATAAGTTTGTACATTGGTCTTCCTCGCTCTTCACCAACAAAATCTCTTTTTTCTTCTTCGTCTGGAAAATCTTCTGTTTCAGCACCAGCCCAAAATAATCCATAGTTATTTTCGTTTCCTAGCAAGAACATTAAGAGTCCTGGAGTATCTTTATAATCTTCGGCTAATGTAGTCACTTCAGATAACAACAACTCTTGTGTTGCTGGATCTCTATAGTCGGTAACAGGGACCCAAGCACCGTTTATGGTTAGACCATAACGTCCAAAGGAATGATTTAATAAAGTGTAAATACCATAATTCTCGTATATATACTGAATCCATTTTGGTTGCACTCCTGTATATTGCCTTATGACATTAACTCCCATATTTTTTAGCAAGGCCATTTCGGCATCTAATGCTGCTTTAATCACATCATCAGATTGCTTCCACAAACTATAAGAATAATTGGTTCCAATCGGGAAATAATCCCAGTTCATTCCATTGATCATGAAGTCTTTTCCATTCACAACTAATTTCATCCCATTTTCATTGTTAACAACTTTCACTTTATCTGCCTGAGCAAATATTGTAGTTGTAAATAAAAAAAGAACTAATCTTAAAAAGGTGTTTTTCATAATTTGTTTTTGTTTAAAAAATAGTGTTAAATTAAATTTGTGTTTAATCCATTATTATACTGATGTTAAATATAGTTACTAATAAATGTAAAATTTCTTAAAAAAGCACTACAAAAAACATACAAAATAAAAAACCTTATTAATTTTATTTTATAATACAAAATAAAGTTAAAAAACTGATGAAATTAAGGATTTACAAATACCATTAAGTATTTCATACTGTATTCAATTTTACTTGATGTATTGGTAATGTATGGCTAAAAAGCAAGTTTGTACATGTTTTAAAGTCTATTGTATTGTTAGAGAAATGGATATTTAAAGAGAAGTTTAATTTATTCGTATTTTATATTTTTCAAAAGCGGTTAGTTAATATTGCGAAACTGAAAAAAAATAAATGCATAATTTATGAAAATATTAATTCAGGCTTTGATGAAATAGAGACATTAATATTTATTAACATTTTAGTGAGTTTTATAAATAAGTATATAAAAAATTACATTGTATCTTTGAAAAAAAAAGAATGAAAAAGTACATTGCTGAAACCATTGGAACCTTTAGCATGATTTTTTGTGGTTGTGGCGCCATGGTGATCAATGATTTCACTGGAGGCACCATTACTCACCCAGGAGTTGCCATTACTTGGGGGCTTATAGTCATGGCCATGATTTATGCCTTTGGAGATATTTCTGGAGCGCATTTTAATCCCGCGGTAACCGTAGGTTTTGCTGTGGCTAAAAAATTTAGTTGGCTTGAAGTTCCAAAATATGTAGCATCACAGTTTACAGGAGCTATTGTTGCTTGTTTGGTATTATTCTATTTATTCCCAATGAGTGATTTAGGAGCCACAATTCCTAGTATTGAACCAATGAAAGTCTTTGTTATTGAATTACTTTTAAGCTTTTTCTTGATGGTGGTAATCATTAATGTGTCCACTGGAAGCAAAGAAATTGGCCCAATTGCTGGGATTGCCGTTGGAAGCGTCATCCTATTGGAAGCCATGTTTGCTGGACCCTTGACAAAAGCGTCCATGAATCCGATTCGTTCCCTAGCTCCTGCCCTTGTTTCAGGAAATTATACACACTTGTGGGTGTATCTAACCGCACCTTTTATTGGAATGTTTCTTGCTGTATTCAGTTGTAAGCTGGTGAAAAGTGACAATTGCTGCGATGAGAAATGTTAATATTTGTTTAATTTTATATTTGATTTATTAAACAAGATGTATTTTTACGACATAATATATAACTGTTATGTCAAAAAAAAACACACCCACACAAAACTCTCTCATAAAACTTTATATGGAGTATGTTTTAGAGCACAACCACGCTCCGAAATCCATATACACTTTTTCAAAATCTAATGGCTTTGAAGAAGCTGACTTTTATAAATTTTTTGCAAATTTTGACACCTTAGAAAGCAAGCTATTTTGTCTATTTTTTACAAATACCAAAGAAGCTTTAGAATCAAGTAAAGACTACCCTACATACGATTCAAGAAATCAATTATTGAGTTTCTACTTTACTTTTTTTGAAAACTTAACAGCCAACAGAAGTTATGTGGTTTATGCACTCAATGAGAGTAGCAATAAACTTGAAAACTTAAAAAAACTAAAGAGATTACGTTCTAAATTTTTAGACTATATCGATGAATTAGACATTGAAGTACTTCAAATAAAAAATAAACAATTAGAACAATTAAAAGACAGTGTTATTCAAGAAACCTATTGGATTCAACTGATGCTAACGCTTAAGTTTTGGCTAGATGACACCTCAACATCATTTGAGAAAACAGATATTTTCATTGAAAAATCAATCAATGCAAGTTTTGATTTGATCAATATCTCCCCGCTTAGGAGTGTTGTTGATTTAGGAAAGTTTTTAATAAAAGAAAAAATTAGTATGAACTAATATGAAGTCAATCGACAAGATCCCAACTTCAAAAATACAACGCGCTGGTAAACTCGTTTCAACGGGTGCAAAGGTGGGTGTGAATTTTCTAAAATATTACGGTGAAAAAATCACTAAAACAGAAGAAGAAGCCAAAGAAAACCTTAATAAAAATAATGCTGAAGATATTTACACAGGATTAAAACAACTCAAAGGAAGTGCCTTGAAAGTGGCACAAATGCTTAGCATGGAAAAAAGTATTTTACCTCAAGCCTATGTTGATAAATTTTCTTTAGCACAATTTTCTGTTCCCCCATTATCCTCTCCTTTAGTTATCAAAACATTTAAAAAATATTTTGGGCAACATCCCAATCAATTATTTGACGAATTTGATTCAGAATCTGTGAATGCAGCAAGCATAGGACAGGTTCATAAAGCTGAAAAGGACGGAAAGCAATTGGCTGTAAAAATTCAATATCCTGGTGTGGCGGACAGTATCAAATCTGATTTAGCGATGGTGAAACCCATTGCTATTAAAATGTTTAATATTAAAGGAAAAGATTCGGACAAATATTTTCAAGAAGTAGAAGATAAATTGGTAGAAGAAACTAATTACAAGCTTGAGATTTCTCAAAGTAAAAAAATCGCAAACGACTGCGTCCACATACCCAATTTATTGTTTCCTGAATATTACGAGGACTATTCTTCTGATCGTATCATTACCATGGATTTCATGAAAGGTGAACACCTTTCTGAATTTGCGAAATACAATACCGATAAAGATAAGGCAAACCAATTAGGTCAGGCACTGTGGGATTTTTATATGTTTCAAATACATAAGCTGAGAAAAGTACATGCAGATCCTCACCCTGGGAATTTTTTAATTAATGAAGATGCACAACTTATTGCGTTAGATTTTGGATGTATGAAATCCATCCCAGATGAGTTTTATATTCCTTACTTTGAGTTGTCGGATAAAAAAATTATTGACAACCCAGAGATATTTAAAGAAAAACTATACGAACTAGAAATTTTAACTCCTACGGACACTGCTGATGAATTGGTGTTTTTTACAGAAATGTTTCATGAACTACTGAGTGTCTTTACACTGCCTTTTCATGAACCAATATTTGATTTTTCAAATCCTGAATTTTTTGATAAAATAGGAGACCTAGCTCAACGGTATAGCAAAAATACCGAACTCCGGAAATTTAATGGCAACCGTGGATCAAAACATTTTATATACATTAATCGTACCTTTTTTGGTTTGTTTAACTTAATGTTTGACTTAAAAGCATCGGCTGTAAAAATTAACCAATTTAACAATTACTAGATGTTACACTTAAGACGGCAAGATTTTGATGATTTAGACCATGTTTACAGAATAAATATGATTAACAGTTGTTCCGGTTTTAAATCGGCAAATCTTATTGGGACCAAATCAAATGATGGAACTCCTAATGTTGCTGTATTTAGTTCTGTAACTCATTTGGGATCTAACCCTCCATTACTGGGAATTGTTTTTAGACCCGTTTCAGACGTTCCAAGAAATACGTACGAAAACATTAAAGAAACAGGGCAGTTTACTGTAAATCATATCCATCTTGATATCATTGAGCAAGCACATCATACTTCTGCAAAATATGATAAAAATATCTCGGAGTTTGACATTACAAAGCTTAAAGAAGAATACAAAAACGATTGGCATGCACCTTTTGTTAAAGGAGCCCCAATTCAGATGGCGCTCACTTACTGCGAGGAGTATTTAATCAAAGCCAATAACACCATCCAACTAATTGCTGAAATTAAAGATTTATACATTCAGGATGATATCGTAGAACCCGATGGATTCGTCAATTTGGCCAAGGCTAATGTAGTAGCTATTAATGGTTTGGACGGCTATGTATTACCTTCATTAAAGCAGCGTATCGAGTACCAACGTCCAAAGAAATAAACCAACACCTACATTGAAAAAAACGTTTCTACCATCCAAAGTTTGTGTACAATGTCAGCGGCCGTTTACATGGCGTAAGAAATGGGAGAAAAATTGGGAGTTTGTTAAGTATTGTAGTAAAAAATGCAGCAGTCTACGAAAAAAATAGCTTAGCTTAATTTGGTTGGAAAAAAATAATGACAACCTCAAAATAAATTTTATTTTACATGAAAACACTTCGTCTCATTCTTGGAGATCAACTAAACATACGACATTCGTGGTTTGAAACTGTTTCGGAATCAAACCTCTATTGTATGTTTGAGATGAGACAAGAGACAGATTATGTCAAACATCACATTCAAAAAGTGGTTGGTTTTTTCACTGCCATGCGCGAATTCTCAAAACAATTGGAAGCTCAAGGTCATAAAGTGGTTTATTTAACTTTAGATGATAATACCAACTTTCAAAATCTAAAAAGCAACCTCAATCACATTATTGAGTCACAAGGGATCGAAATGTTTGAGTACCAATCACCAGATGAATATCGTTTAGATGCCCAACTCCAAACGTTTTGCAACACACTCACCGTTCCATTTAGAGAATTTGATACGGAACATTTCTATACCAAACGTGACGAACTATCCGTGTTCTTTAAAGGAAAAAAACAGTTTTTAATGGAACGGTTTTACAGGTATATGCGTCAAAAACATCACATTTTGATGGACGGAGAACAACCCGAAGGTGGCGAATGGAATTATGACAAAAGCAATCGTAACAAATGGAAGGGCTCTCCGGGGATACCGTCTTTTTTAGACTTTAAAAACCCTGTGAGTGATGTATTGAATACAATAAGTTCTAGTGACATTGATACTATAGGTCGATTTGTTTCCACTACTTTTTCATACCCTATAAATTTACAGCAAGCCTTACAACAACTGGACTATTTTAATCAAAACTTACTAGTTCATTTTGGGGATTATCAAGATGCCTTACACAACGAGGAAGTATATTTGTTCCACTCTCGTCTATCCTTTGCGATGAACTTAAAATTGATCAGTCCTAAAGAAATTGTAGAGTCCGTTCTGATGCATTATCGTGCGAATTCGGAAAAAATTTCAATATCTCAAGTAGAAGGATTTATCAGACAAGTGATCGGATGGCGTGAATATATGAGAGGTATGTATTGGGCACAAATGCCCAAATATAAAACACTTAACACCCTTGATAATCAGCACAGAATTCCGAAGTTTTTTTGGACGGGAGACACCAAAATGAATTGCTTAAGTAAAACTATAAACAATTCCTTGGATAATGCCTATGCACATCACATTCAACGACTAATGATTACGGGTAATTATTTATTGTTAACCCAAACACACCCTGATGAAGTGGACGATTGGTATTTAGGAATTTATATTGATGCTTTAGAGTGGGTGCAACTTCCCAACACTCGCGGAATGAGTCAATTTGCAGATGGTGGATTGATCGCAACAAAACCTTATGTTTCATCTGGTAGTTACATTAATAAAATGAGTAATTATTGCAGTGAATGTAAATACAATGTCAAAGAGCGCTTGGGAGATAACGCCTGTCCTTTTAATAGTTTGTACTGGAATTTTTTAGATGATAAACGCCCACAATTGGCCTCAAATTTCCGAATGAAAATGATGTATTCTGTGTTAAATAAGTTCTCTACTGAAGAACTAGTAGCTATGAAAATGAGAGCATCACAAGTCATTGAAACTCCTGAAAATTTTTAATCTCCTATAAAAAATGTTAATATTTGTTTAATTGTTATTTTAAATAATTGAACATTGTGTATGTTTGGTTCATAAAAATAACTATTGGTTCTAGATACAACATACTACAACAAGGAACACAAACAATTATTTGATAATTTTGTTGGTAAACCTTACACCTTTTTTGAAGCGATAAAGCGACGTGGAATCGGATCAAAACGGATGATTGTCGATAAAGTTAGTCCAAACTTGAATCCCATTTTAAATACTGTCTCAGATATAAATTATGCCAATATTGAAATGCGCAAAAAAGGCATTTTAATTCACATAACAAAGGGTCTTAAAAATTTTACTTGGGCAATTCCTTTTTACCATTTAGTACTTTATAAAACGGACGGGATGAGCATACACGCCCAAGGTAGGTTCATACATTTCAAAAAATCGAAGAATTTTTATGAAAATAAAAATTTTTTAAGATCTTTATTAGAAGAAAAGGTATTGTTTGACGAACAGTTTAAAATTCCTGTATCATGAATTTAGGGGTGATAGAAATTGATCGAATTATTGAAATGGCATGGGAAGATCGAACCACTTTTGAAGCTATTGAACATCAATTCAAATTGAGCGAGCAAGAAGTTATTAAACTGATGCGGACTCACATGAAACCAAAAAGCTTTCGATTGTGGAGAGCACGGGTTCAAGGAAGAAAAACAAAACATCAAAAATTGCGGTCTTTTGAATCTGGTAGATTCAAATGTTCCAGACAGCGACAAATAACACATAACAAAATATCTAAGCGATAAAATATCATATGAATACTAAAATTACTACAGCAAATGTAAAACCTTTAAATGGTTTTAACACTCATGAAATTGGTGATGATCATCTTTTTACAGGCTTAGAAACCCCTATGAAAAAGGACGCCTTTAAGCTTTCTGACGTTGAAAAGAAAGATAAAATAGCAATTTTATTTCATGAAATAATGGATGTTTTAGGGTTAGATCTTACAGATGACTCTCTTAAAGGTACGCCAGAACGTGTCGCAAAAATGTATATTGATGAAATATTTTCTGGATTAAATCCAAAAAACAAACCAAAAGTAGCTTTATTTGATAATAAGTATCAATATAACCAGATGTTGGTAGAAAAAGACATTACGTTCTATTCAAATTGCGAGCACCATTTTGTGCCAATTATCGGAAAAGCTCATGTATCTTATATATCTGCAGGGAAAGTCATTGGATTGTCAAAACTAAATCGGATAGTACAATACTATGCCCAAAGACCACAGGTTCAAGAACGCCTTACCAATCAAATTGCAGAAGAATTAAAGGGTATTTTGGGAACAGAGGATGTAGCAGTTATTATCGATGCAAAGCATCTTTGTGTCTCTTCTAGAGGAATCAAAGATGACACCTCTGCAACTGTGACCACTTTTTATGGTGGCGCTTTTAATACCACAGCAAAAATTGCTGAATTACAAAATTATTTAAAACTATAACTATGGATGTTGTAAAACAAGCAGAAGCGTTCGAACAAAAACCACTCACATTCAAAACAACGAGTGAACGAATCGAAGCATCAAGAGAAGTAAAATCATTAATATTGGGGGTAAATGAAATATATAAGACTTCCAAGGATCCTCAACTTATGGATTTAATGAAGCGCTTAACTACAATCAAACAAAAAATTGAAAAACGTTTAAAAGGACGTCCGTTACAAGCATGAAAAAAATTATTATTATTGGAGGTAGTAAAGGAATTGGGAAAGCCATTACAGAAAACCTTCTCAGCGAACATCAAGTTATCAATATTAGCAGAACATCTCCGGATTTTCAACACGCCAACTTGTCCCATTTTACATGTGATGTATTAACGGATGACTTGCCCGAAATTGAAGCAGCTGATGGATTGATTTACTGCCCTGGAAGTATCAACCTAAAACCTTTTAACAGGCTAAGTGTTGATGATTTTAAAACCGATTTTGAAATTAACGTTATTGGTGCGGTCAAATGTATTCAAGCTTATACAAAAGCTCTAGCTACAAGCGAGTCTGCCTCCATTGTTTTGTTCAGTACCGTTGCTACAAAATTAGGAATGCCTTTTCATGCCAGTATCGCAACAGCAAAATCAGCTGTTGAAGGATTAACAAAATCTGTTGCTGCCGATTTAGCTCCTAAAATTAGAGTAAATGCAATTGCACCAACTATTACAGACACCGAATTAGCTGCTAAGTTTTTGAGAAACGAACGCATGATTGAAAGCACAATTCAAAGACATCCATTGAAAAAATACCTTGAACCTACTGAAGTTGCAGCAATGGCCACCTATCTTTTATCAGATGTATCAAAATCAATTTCAGGACAGATTTTCAATCTAGACTGTGGTATTGTTTCCTTAAAATTATAACAAATGAATCTACTTAGGTTAATAGTTTTATTAATCGTTTTTCTAATTTCAATTACTGCAAATTCACAAATAAAAAAAGAACAAAACATGTCATTATATTCTATAGAAATTAATAATCTAGATGGTACTCCCATCAACCTAAACGATTACAAAGGAAAACACATTTTGTTTGTAAATGTAGCTTCTGAATGTGGATTTACGGGTCAATATGCTGATATGCAAAAACTGTATGATATGTATCAAGATAAATTGATGGTCATTGGAGTTCCCTGCAACCAGTTTGGAAGCCAAGAACCTGGTTCTGCAGATCAAATACAATCGTTCTGTTCAAAAAATTATGGGGTCACCTTTTTAATGACCGAAAAAATCGATGTCAAAGGAGACCACCAACACCCACTTTATAAATGGTTAACAGATAAAGATTTGAATGGAATTAAGAGTACTTCTGTGAAATGGAATTTTCAAAAGTATTTGGTTGATGGAAACGGAGCTTTTGTTGATTATTTCTACTCGATTACAAAACCTTTAAGTAGTAAAATAACCCGTCAAATAATATAAGTTATGTTTGGAATTTTTAAAACAAAAACCCCAGTAGAAAAACTTCAAGACCGTTATAAGAAGTTAATGTCTGAATGGCACGAACTTTCAACTACAAACCGTTCAGCGAGTGATGCGAAGTATGCAGAAGCTCAAGGACTGCTAGATGAAATTGACAAACTAAACAGCTAATGAAATTTTATAAAGGATTTCTCCTTTTTCTTTTCATTAATTTTAGTGCCCTTGCCATTGGGAGTTGGCTCATGAACGGCGGACCAAGAACTGAATGGTACATCAACTTAAATCAAGCACCTTGGTCACCTCCAGGTTGGGTTTTTGGAGTTGCTTGGAGCAGCATCATGATTCTTTTTTCTGTGTATATGACTTTTTTAATTCAGGTAGATCGGTCAAAAAAAGTTATTATATTATTTAGCTTACAATTTATATTAAATGTTATTTGGAATTATTTCTTTTTCAATCAACACATGATTATTTTAGGGCTTCTCAACATCATCGTTCTTACTCTGTTAATGTTTTATTTTTTAATCGCTTACAACCACAACCTAAAGCATAAGCGTTTTTACGTCCTTCCCTATTGTTTGTGGTTGTTGATTGCTACATCTTTAAACTTATACATCGCATTATATAATTAAATATGAGAATTTATACCCTACATAAAAAGCAAAATCTACCCATTAGTTTAGAAGAAGCTTGGGCATTTTTATCAAATCCTACGAACCTAAAGACCATTACTCCAGAGTATATGAGTTTTGATATAATATCTGGAGCTGATCGCCCCATGTACCCAGGTCAAATCATACAATATATAGTCACCCCAATTTTAGGGATTAAAACAAAATGGGTCACAGAAATCACACAGGTAAAAGACCAACATTATTTTGTAGATGAGCAACGGTTTGGACCCTATGCGCTTTGGCATCACAAACATTTTATCAAGGAAATTGATGGAGGGGTAGAAATGGAAGATATTATTGACTATAAAGTTCCAATGGGGTGGCTAGGACAGCTTGTTCATCCGTTTATTGTGAAACCTAAATTGGAGGAAATTTTTGCTCACAGACAAAAGAAATTAACCGAATTATTTGGAACTTATTAATGAAAAAAACTGTATCAATATTCTGGTTTAGAAGAGATTTAAGATTGCACGATAATCATGGATTATATGAAGCTTTAAACAACAAAGAGGCTGTACTTCCTATTTTTATTTTTGATCCTTCTATATTAGATTCCTTGCCTAAAAATGATGCTAGAGTTGCGTTTATTCATGAACAGCTTAAATCAATTCATACGAGCTTAGAACATCATGGTAGTGGACTTTCTGTTTATCACGGAACACCTAAAAAAATATTTGAACAACTTGTAAATCAATACGATGTAAAAACGGTGTATTGCAATCGCGATTATGAACCCTATGCCCTATCACGAGATCAAAGCATCTCAGATTTATTAAATTCAAAGTTCATCAAACTAAAATCAAAAAAAGATCAAGTGATTTTTGAACAAGATGAAATAACTAAAGATGATGGTCTCCCTTATAAGGTCTATACCCCTTTTTCAAAAAAATGGTTAGCCGCTTTCAATACCGATCATTGCAACACATTTAACTCAAAAAAATCACTGAGTAATACTTACAAATCAAATTCATTTCCTTGGATAGATTTGAATTCTATGGGGTTTGAACCAAACCCTATTAAAATCGCACCTTACAACATAAAAAGCGATATCATTGAAAATTATGAATCAACACGAAATTTTCCTGCGATTGATGGAACCTCAAAATTAGGTCCTCACTTACGTTTTGGAACAGTAAGCGTTAGAGAAGTTGTATCAAAAGCCATTCAACATACCAACATCACCTTTTTAAAGGAGTTGATTTGGCGTGAATTTTTTATGCAAATTCTATGGCATTTCCCTCATACCGTCACCAAGAGTTTCAAGCCTCAATACGATGCAATTCAATGGCGTAATGACCCTAAAGAATATAAAAAATGGTGTGATGGAAACACAGGGTATCCTCTTGTAGACGCGGGAATGAGAGAACTAAATCAAACAGGGTTTATGCACAACCGAGTACGTATGCTGGTAGGTAGTTTTTTGTGTAAACATCTTTTGATAGATTGGCGTTTAGGAGAAGCCTATTTTGCCGAAAAACTTCATGATTTTGAACTTTCGAGCAACGTGAGTAATTGGCAATGGGTAGCGGGTTGTGGCGTGGATGCAGCTCCGTATTTTAGAATTTTTAATCCTACAACCCAGGTTACTAATTTTGATAAAGAGCATGAATACATTAAAAAATGGGTTCCTGAATATCAGGAATTAACCTATCCAAAGCCTATGGTAGATCATAAATTTGCTAGAGAGCGTTGTCTTTCGACTTATAAGAAGGCCTTAGGAAAAAACTAAAGTTTCTTTACAAATTGGGTGATAATTACAATCTGCTTACCATCGATTTTCCCTTCAATATAAGTTTCATTCTCATGGTCCAAAGAGATCCTTCGGACAGCTGTACCTTGCTTAGCAATCATACTAGATCCTTTGACTTTTAAATCTTTAATTAAAACTACATTATCGCCAGCTTGTAAAACAACCCCATTAACATCTCTGTGAACTACTTTATTTGCCTCTTCCACACCATCTCCAAGAGCTTTAGCCCATTCTAATGGTTCTTCATCTAGATACATCATATCTAATAAACCCTGAGACCAACCCGCCGATAATACACGATTAAGCATGCGCCACGCCATGACTTGAACCGGAAGATGCTCACTCCACATACTGTCATTTAGACAACGCCAATAGTTTGGATTTAATAAGTCGGAATTTTCGATCTGTGAAATACAAGTTTCACACGCATAGATACTGTCGGAAATATTTACTTTTACTGAAGGTTGAACTGTGTAGATGGTTAGATTTACGGTAGATTTACAAAGTTCACAACTGTGTTGACTACGCTCTTGGAGAACCTTTTCTAAATTCATAGTATTTAATTCCTTAATTATTTGGAAAAATCTAGTTTAAGATGTCTACTTTACAATTCGACTCGTTCAATTTTTGCACCAATTGCGCGTAAACGGTCGTCTATGTTTTCATACCCTCGATCAATTTGTTCAATATTATGAATCGTAGAAGTTCCTTTGGCAGAAAGTGCTGCGATTAATAAGGAAACCCCTGCTCTAATATCTGGAGAAGTCATGGTTGTAGCTTTTAGACTTGATGTAAAATCATGTCCAATTACTGAGGCACGGTGGGGATCACAAAGAATGATTTTTGCACCCATATCAATTAATTTATCGACAAAGAATAAACGGCTTTCAAACATTTTTTGATGGATCAACACACTCCCTCTCGCTTGAGTCGCAACAACAAGGATAATACTTAATAAATCGGGGGTAAACCCAGGCCATGGCGCATCTGAAATAGTCAATATTGAGCCATCTATATAATTTTGAATTTCATAACCATTTATATGCGCAGGAATAAAAATATCGTCCCCTTTTCTTTCAATGGTAATTCCTAGTTTTCGAAATACATTTGGAATCACTCCCAAATCATCCCAACTTACATTTTTTATAGTTAGTTCACTTTTTGTCATAGCCGCCAATCCAATCCAACTGCCAATTTCAATCATGTCTGGTAACATAGTATGCTCGGTTCCTCCTAGGGCTTTAACACCATCAATAGTTAACATATTTGAACCTATTCCGGAAATCTTTGCGCCCATTCTATTGAGCATTTTACAGAGTTGCTGCAAATAAGGCTCACACGCAGCATTATATATGGTTGTTGTCCCTGTGGCTAAGACTGCTGCCATTACAATATTAGCAGTACCTGTTACCGATGCTTCATCCAATAACATATATGTTCCTTTTAACTCTTTTGCCTCTACACCATAAAAATGATCTTCGCGATTGTATCTGAAATTAGCTCCTAACTTAATAAAACCTTCGAAATGAGTATCTAAACGTCTGCGACCAATTTTATCGCCCCCTGGCTTAGGAATATATCCTTTTCCAAATCGAGCAAGAAGTGGTCCTACAATCATGATTGAACCTCTTAATCCACGACCGTCTTTCTTAAATGCTTCTGTTTCTAAATACTCTAAATTGATTTCATCAGCCTGAAAAGAATAACTGCCTTTGGCTAACTTAATAACTTTTACTCCAAGCTTACCCAATAAAATAATAAGTTTATTGACATCAATTATATCCGGAATATTGTGTATGGTAATTTTTTCTGGGGATAATATAACAGCACACAAAATTTGAAGTGCTTCGTTTTTGGCGCCTTGTGGTTGAATCGCTCCTTTCAATTGGTGTCCACCTTCAATTTTAAAAGTTTTCAATATGTGGTAATTTAAATGAGTAGTGTGTTTTGTAAAGTTCTATTTGATCTTAATACTAATACCGTTTTCTATTTCTTTGGTGATGGTTCTTTTTTGATGGCTTCTTTTGACTAGCAAATTTGCGTTGAACTTTTAATAAACTTGAAACTTCACTTAAGGCTTCTGTACTGTTACGCAAATCAATTTTCCCTACTGAAAGTTCAAAAAGATGACCATAAATAACAGCGTCTTCAACCGTATCTTTATTCCAATTTAGAAATGATTTTTTCATGTGATTAGCGATGGTGTATTCCAATCCATCTTTCATCTCTCCTGGTTCCCATGTATTGGCTACGTCAATCATTGTTTTTATATTGTTTCCATAAAAACGGTATTTAGGAAAATTCTGAGGATATTTTAACGGTTCTGGACGGATGCTCAACATTTCTTCAGTGGGCTTATCAAAAGGAGAATCAGCATCCAGTTTTAAATCAGACATGATAAATAATTGGTCCCAAAGTTTATGTTGAAAATCAGGAACATCACGTAAATGAGGTTGCATATTTCCCATCACAGAAATAATAGCTTTAGCTAAGCGATTGCGTTCTTCTTTTGAATCTTGAGCCACAGCATAGTTGATCATTTTTTGTAAATGTCTTCCATATTCAGGGATGATTAAGTGTTCTCGTTCAGTATTATATTCTAGTTGATCTGTTAACGCTGTCATGTATGCGATCTTTTATTTTAAATTAAAGTGTTTGCAAAATACAAAAAAATAATGTGAGTCTAATGGTATTTTATAAGATGCTTAAAAGTCCTGTTTTTAGAGTGAGATAACACCTTCCACTTGAACTCCAACTTCTTTATATTTCTGTATAACCACTTCAGAACTGTTCATTACAACATTAATAGAAATACTTGTATAATTTCCATTTTTTGAAGTATTAGTTTTTATAACTGCACCCATATTATCAAATATCCCTTCAATAGTATTAATTTTGATAGGATCCGATTTAATAATAAACTTATATAAATACTCGGAAGGCCAAACAGAAGTGTCCTGTAGCTTCTCTTTTAAATTATTATAAAATTCTTCTGGGTTTATAGATTTATCCATTGTTTAATGCTAAGTGTACAAATATACATTATATCTGATTTTTTATTTCCCTTTTAAATCACGAATTTTACAAGAAATATAGAAAACAACTTGAAAACTCAAAAGATTGTACTTATTGGAGGGCCAGGTACTGGTAAAACAACCTTAATCAATGCTCTAAAAATAAAAGGTTATAATTGTATGGAAGAAATTTCAAGACAAGTTACCCTAAAAGCGCAAGAAAAAGGAATCGAACAATTATTTTTGGAAGATCCTTTATTGTTTAGCGAGCATCTTTTACTTGGACGTCAAAAACAATTTTTAGAAGCAAATGCACTTGAAGGTGGATTCGTATTTTTTGATCGTGGGATTCCTGATGTAGTTGCCTATTTAGATTATTTAAAAACCAGTTACCCAAACACATTTAAAACCATTTGCAGTCAACATATCTACGATAAAATCTTTATTTTAAAACCTTGGAAAGCTATTTACAAGCAAGACAACGAACGTTACGAAACGTTTGAACAAGCGTTGATCCTTCACGATTTTCTGGTTAAAACCTACACAGACTACGGATATACTATAATCGACACTCCTTTTGGGACAGTTGAAGAACGCCTCGATTTTATTTTAAATCATTTAAACAAAAGTGAATGAAGTATCCAATTGAAATATTGGAACACTATTGGAAATTTTCTGAGTTTAAATCACAGCAAGAAGAAATTATTGAAGCGGTTTTAGCTAATGAAGACTGCATAGCACTTTTACCAACAGGTGGCGGGAAGTCGATTTGTTTTCAAATACCAGCACTTATAAAAGAAGGTATTTGCATTGTGGTTTCTCCCCTCATAGCATTGATGCAAGATCAGGTGAATACTTTGAAATCAAAAGGCATTAAAGCAATGGCTCTTAGCAGTGGATTTAGTTACGAAGATATCGATCGGATGTTGGATAATTGTATTTACGGAAACTATAAATTCCTCTATCTTTCACCCGAACGTTTGCAACAAGATTTAGTACAAGAACGTATCAAACAAATGAAAGTCAATCTAATTGCAGTCGACGAAGCCCATTGCATCAGTCAATGGGGACATGATTTTAGACCAGCATACAGAGACATAAAAGTGTTGAGAACCCTCCACCCTACTGTAAATGTGATTGGATTAACTGCTTCAGCAACTGCCATGGTTGTAAATGACATAAGCAATCAATTAGATTGTATCGACCCTAAAATTTTCAAAACCTCTTTTCATCGCCCCAATCTGGCCTATTTATCCTTAGATTGTGAAGATAAATATTTCAAAACTGTTCAGATTCTAAAAAAATATACTGGCAGCTCCATCATCTACGTAAGAAACAGAAAAGCAACACTCGAAATTTCAGGGTACTTAAACAACATAGGAATTACAAGTGGGTACTATCATGGGGGATTAAGTGTCAAGGAAAAAGATACTCAATTTGAGACTTGGATTTCAAATCAAAATCAAGTGATGGTAGCAACAAACGCCTTCGGGATGGGAATTGACAAAGCCAACGTACAAACCGTTATTCATCACAATTTACCAGAGAGTTTAGAAAGCTATTATCAAGAAGCAGGACGAGCAGGAAGAAATAACGATAACGCTTATGCAGTAATTCTGCAAAACACCGCTGATGAACAGAGCTCTAAAAATCAATTCCTCAACAGCCAACCCGACACTACATACTTAAAAAAAATCTATAAACGGTTGTGTAATTATTTTCAAATTTCTTACGGAGAAGGAGTTGATACGGTTCGCAACTTTAATTTTAAATTATTTTGCAATACCTATAATTTGCCTTCAATCTTAACGTATAATGGTCTTAAAATCTTAGACAGAACTAGTATCATTTCAATGGAAGAACAGTTTAAGAACACCGCCTTTTTACAAATCGTTATTGGAAACACAGCCTTGTTTAATTACCTTGAAAAACATCCAAAACAAGCTCTTATAATTAAGGTAATATTAAGAAGTCACGAAGGGGTGTTTGATCATTCTACTGAAATTTTTACACAGACCATCGCAAAAAAAACAAACCTTTCTGAAGACGAAGTCATATTGCATTTAAACGCTTTAGATAAAGCACAAATAATTCAATTTGAATCATCAAAAACTGATGCCCAAATCACTTTTATTGAACCAAGAGAAGACGACAAAACAATTCATAGAATATCAAAAATCGTTTCACAACAACAGGAATTAAAAAAAGTTCAACTCCAGTCGGTATTTAATTATATTAAAAACGATGGTGTTTGTAAAAGCCAGAAATTACTAACTTACTTTGAAGAAACAGATTCTAAACCCTGTGGAATTTGTTCGAGTTGTTTGAAGCAAACCAAACATAGTTCATTTTCTGAAGACGATTTGAAAACAATCTTAACTTTACTAGAAAAAGGGGCTCTCACTTCCAGAAAACTGGAAGCACTTTCTCACTTTAACCAAAAAAAAATAACTACTGTAATTACCAACCTTTTAGAAAGAGAATTGATAGAATTAACAAAAAGAAACACATACATACTCAAAACGTCATGACACAAGAAAATATTCGTATTGTATTTATGGGCACTCCTGAATTTGCGGTGACTGTATTAGATGGGCTTTTAAAACACAATTATACGATTGCTGGGGTTATTACTGCACCTGATCGTCCAGCAGGTCGTGGCCAAAAAATTCATGAATCTGCGGTAAAAGCATACTCAAAATCTAAAGGATTAACTTTTTTGCAACCAAACAACTTAAAAGACGAAACTTTTTTAACAGATTTAAAAGCCTTAAATGCCAACCTTCAAATTGTAGTCGCTTTTAGGATGCTACCAAAAGTTGTGTGGCAAATGCCCGTATTAGGAACTTTTAATTTACACGCTTCTTTACTCCCGGACTATCGAGGAGCAGCCCCTATTAATTGGGCAATTATAAACGGCGAAAAAGAAACGGGTGTCACTACCTTTTTTATCGATGATAAAATAGATACTGGGGCGGTAATCATGCAATCTAAAATTGAGATCAGTGCGACCGAAAATGCAGGTGAATTACATGACAAATTAATGCATTTAGGGAGTGATCTAGTCATAAAAACCATTCAAATTATAGAAAGTGGAAACATAAAAACAACGATTCAGCCAATTAAAGAAACTAAAACCGCATACAAATTAAATAAGGACAATTGTAAAATTGATTGGAGTTCTTCCTTAAAGACTATTTACAATATGGTTCGAGGACTTTACCCTTATCCATCGGCATGGGGCCTTTTATCTAATGGGGATGAGCTTTTAAATATCAAATTGTATGAAGTTTTGGAACATCCGGAATCTCACGAACACAAGAATGGGCACCTCATTGTATCAAATAAAGCTATTAAAGTTGCCGTAAATGGGGGCTACATAGAACTGGTCAGCTTCAAATTCCCCGGAAAAAGACAAATGGATGCAGTATCCTTTTTAAATGGATTTACCTTTCACGAAAATGCACGAATGCTATAAAACTAAGCCAAAAGAATGAAAAAAAACAACCTAGTAGAGCACATGGCAATCTGTGCTGGAATTTCAAAAGTATCGGCTCAAATAGCCTTGGAAGCGTTCTTAGAGGCTACCTCTAAGTCGCTTCAAAACGGAAACAAAGTTTCACTGACAGGATTTGGGACTTGGTCTGTATATGAGCGCTCAGCACGCATAGGAAGAAATCCTAAAACAAATGAACCATTAGCAATTACAGCAAAAAATACTGTAAAATTTAAGGCAAGTTCCCAATTATTAGACAAACTTCAGTCTTAACAATCTAGATAGAATTTTTAAGTGTAAAATATATTACCTATATTTAGTAGATAATTTAGAACTAGAGATGTCAAATATCTATTTAAAAAAAGGCCACTTACTAATTGCAGAACCCTCTATTATTGGCGATATGTCGTTCAATAGATCAATTATTATTATTGCCGATCATAACAACGATGGTTCTATTGGTTTTATTTTAAACAAGCCACTAGATTTTACACTTCAAGATTTGATTCCTGAAATTGAAATTCCGTTCAAAGTATATAATGGAGGACCTGTTGAGCAAGATAATCTTTATTATATCCATAAAATACCAACTCTAATTCCCGATAGCATTGAAATTTCTCAGGGATTGTATTGGGGTGGGAATTTTGAAAAAGTTACTAAACTGATTCAACAAAATAAATTAGATTCTAATGACATTCGGTTTTTTCTAGGTTATTCTGGATGGGAAACCAATCAATTAACCTCAGAATTATTAGCCCATACATGGATTCTATCTGAAAACAATCATCACAAAACGATTATTGAAAAAGTGAATACGAGTTTTTGGAAAGAAAAAATGTTGGAACTTGGTGGCGATTATAGCATCTGGTCTAACGCCCCTGAAAATCCTGCATACAATTAAGAAAGTCTTACAGTCATGTTTAACTTCGCTAAAATACTTTGACTCACATCGGTAGTGAAATTCTTTTTTCTATATACTTTTATTGGCTGAATTCCTTGGATCACATTGGTCACAAACAACTCGTCCGCTTTTTGTAATTCAAATGGAGATATGGAGGCTTCAATGCATTCAAAATCAGGAATCTTTTTAATAATTTCTAAAACTTGCTTGCGCATGATGCCATTTAAACAACCGTCTTCCAAAGGGGGGGTCTTTATCACATTGTCTTTGACTAAAAACAAATTCCCATTAAGTGCTTCCACTATACTTTTATTGGTGTTTAGTAATAAACAGTTCTCATATTGATTCTCTTTAGCATAAACACTTCCTAAGACATTGAGCACCTTGTTATTTGTTTTTAAGGTTGATAAGAGTCCTGGAGTGACATAAAAATCTTTAAACAACTCCACTCTATAATCAGAATTATCAAATAAATATAAATCTACCTCTAAGGGTTCTGCTGTTATAAAATAAGATACATCATTGGTAAGTGGGGTATAAAACCCACCTTGGTTCCTAAAAACCATTAATTTAACTCTAAAAGAGTTTGAATTGGAATTATGATGCATTAATAATTCTAGAATTTGAGATTCTAAAAACTCAGGAGTGAAGGACATTGGAATTTCCATTCTTAAAATTCGCATAGATGCCATCAATCTAAAATAGTGATCTTCCCAAAAAAGAATTTTTCCGTTTAAGGTTTTGAGGGTTTCAAAAAGTGCATCTCCATACGCAATTCCTCGATTGAAAATCGATAGTTTTGCTTGTTGTTCTGTAAGTAATTCGCCGTTACTATTTATCATAAAAAAAGTCCTGAATAAATCAGGACAAATATAGTTTAAAAATAAAAAATGTCTAGGAAGAACCTAATATTTGCTTAAGATCTGATATTTGATTATCCCAAAGCATCTTTGTCTCTTCTACTTCATCATCTTCTGCAAAATCTGTAATCATTAACGATACATCTTTTGTGATTCCATCAACTTGAATTCGGATTTCAAAATAGGATGGATCCTCATCACTTTCTAGCCATTTGAATTTGACACGTTCTCCATTTTTTTTAGTTAATAATTTAGCTTGCTCTTCTGAATCATCCCATATAAAAGTAAATAATTCACCTCTTGAATTCACATTATCTGCAAACCATTCCGACAATCCAGAAGGCGTTGAAACGTATTGATACAATAATTGAGGTGATGCTTGTATGGGGAATTCTAACTCAAATTTAATTTTATCGCTCATTGGGAATTTTAAAGATTTAAAAATCCAATATATACAATAATTACTTAGTTCTGTAAAGAAATTTAATTTTTTTTAAATAGGGATTTATTTGTGAGGCGATATATTGTTTTTATATTTGCAGCCATCTAATTATGGCGAGGTAGCTCAGCTGGTTAGAGCGTCGGATTCATAACCCGGAGGTCGCGGGATCGTGCCCCGCTCTCGCTACAAGATTTTAAAAGGACTTTCAAGAAATTGGAAGTCTTTTTTTTTACCCATTCATTTAGCAGTCTAATGTTTTAAACTGTTTGATAAAGAGGTAATTAATTTTATATGTTGAAATTTAATTATTGAGAACCCTTTGAGTTTCTACAGGTCTTTATTGAAATAAACTAAATAATTAAGAAACAAATTTTATCAGTTCCTCTAGGGATAATAATTGTTGATCTCCAGAACTCATGTTTTTTAGCAAGTACTTATTCTGTTCCATTTCTGCTTCTCCAACCATAACAACAAAAGGAATTTCGCGCTTGTTGCAGTACATCATTTGCTTTTTTAGCTTCACAGCATCTGGATATAACTCAGTTGCAATAGATTTTGAACGTAAAGCTGTAATCGCTTTAAGGCTGTACAAACTTTCTGAAGCTCCAAAATTGATAAAAAGCACTTTTGTTGATTGTGTTTGATCCGTTGGAAATAAGTTTAATTCTTCTAAGACCAAATAGATACGGTCCAAACCAAAGCTTATTCCCACTCCACTCACATCTTTTAAACCAAAAATTCCGGTCAAGTCATCGTAACGACCACCACCACCAATAGAGCCCATTTGTACGGAATCTGGTGCAGCAACTTCAAAGATTGCGCCTGTATAATAATTAAGTCCTCGTGCTAAGGTGACATCCATTTGTAACTTAGCGGTTTTAAGTCCTAATGAAGCCACAGAATACGCAATAAACTCTAATTCTTCTACACCATTTATGCCTTCCGTAGAAGTGCTTAAAATAGATTTTAAAGATTGTAATTGTTCTGAGAAATTGCCTGTCAAATTAAAAAGAGGTTCGAGTTTAGAAATGCCGTTGGCAGTGATGCCTTTATTGAGCATTTCTTCTTTAACTTTTTCTGCTCCAATTTTATCAAGCTTATCCAAAGCTACTGTAAAATCGATAAGCTTATCTTGAGCGCCTATCAATTCGGCGATGCCAGCTAATATTTTTCTGTTGTTTATTTTAATAGTAACACCCTCTAGCTTTAAATCAGAAAATACAGCGTCATACAATTGAATGAATTCAATTTCTTGCCATAGAGATTTTGAACCAACCACATCGGCATCACACTGGTAAAATTCTTGAAAGCGTCCTTTTTGAGGACGATCGGCACGCCAAACAGGTTGAATTTGAAATCGTTTGAATGGAAATACAATGTCATTTTGATATTGTGCCACATAGCGCGCAAAGGGAACCGTTAAATCATAGCGCAATGCTTTCTCTGTAAGCGAGTTTGAAAAGCGTGCAAGATTGCCTTCTTCAAGCGCTTGTAAATCGGCTTTTTTGACTTTATCTCCTGAATTTAAAATCTTAAAAATAAGGCGATCCCCTTCTTCTCCGTATTTACCCAATAAGGTTTCCGCCAATTCAAAGCTCGGCGTTTCAATGGGTTGAAATCCAAATTTTTTGAAATTTGACTTTATGGTACTAAAAATGTAGTCGCGATTTGCTAACTGCTTTGGAGAAAAATCTCGTGTTCCTTTAGATATACGTGGTTTAGATACCATGGTTGTATTTAATTAACAAATATCTTTCTTTTTACGAACCTATCCAATTAGATCGTCTAAATACTTAAAAAGTTCCCCTTTAGTGATGGAGGATCCTTGAACAATTAGTTTAAATAATTTTGCGTTTTTATCGGCTTCAAGTGTTTTATCCGCGTTAAATAATTCAACTTGGTCTGACATTAAATTAGTTCTTAACCATCCAAATCCTTCTTTGGTGGTCAAATCGATATCGTCTTTTTTTATTTTAAGCCCAATCAACCGCATCATTGATCCCTCAACCTTGAATAAATACATATGTTGCGGAGCTATATTTTCTAAAAACTCTACTTTAGACAAGACCCCTTCCCAAACCAAGTCGCTAAAAATATCCAATTCTTCTTCGGCTACCTGTGGCTTTTGTTCTTTAATTTCTTTCCATTCATCTGCAGTGATGGATTGGGTTGCTAAGAAATTGATAAACTCTTGATTTAATTCTTCAAACTGTTCTTTTGTTAATCTTGTGTATTTCATGCTGTATAAAAAAAATGCGCCCTAATAATAGGGCGCAAATTTATAAAATAAGATTGAATTAATACTAGAAGATGTAGCGTAATCCAAATTGCATTTGCCATCTAGAGGCTAAACTTGAATCGTATCCAAAGGTTTCAGTTTGGTTTGGATTAAATGAATAGGTAGGTTCCAATGTGGCCGGATCAACACTGACTCCAATTGGAGAGGTGTTATTTGGCTGTTGTACTAAGCCCCATTCAGATCTAATTAAGTTTCCAACATTTAAC